>JAPPNE010000078.1 GCA_028818775.1 Deltaproteobacteria bacterium
CCGTTATGTGGGGTACCCCCCGGGCGGGGTCGCCGGGTAGGGGGGGGGCCCCCCCACCCACCCCCCGGGGGGGCCGGGCCCCGGGGGGGCCCCGCGCCGGGGGGCGGCGGGGGGCGCCCGCGGCCGCGCCGCGAATGAAGAACGGCACGTCCGCGCCCACCGTGAGCGCCAGCGCCTCGAGATCCTCTGTGGAGAGCCCGGCGTCGAACAGGTCGTTCATGCCGCGCAGGGCGGCGGCGGCGTCGGTGCTGCCGCCGCCGAGTCCGGCCCCCATGGGGATGCGCTTGCGGATGCTCACGGCGACGGGTTCGCGACAGTCCGTCCTGTCCTGGAACGCCCGCGCGGCGCGGTGCACGGTGTTGTCCTCGCCCAGGGGCACGGAGGGATCGTCCGCGCGCACGGTGATGGCTCCAGGCGCACCCTCGAAACGCGTGACCTCCACCTCGTCCCCCAGGCTGATGGGCGCCATCAGGGTGTCCAGCAGGTGGTAGCCGTCGTCGCGGCGGCCCTCGATGCGGAGGTAGAGGTTGATCTTGGCGGGGGCGAACAGTTTCATCGACCTGCCCCGCTTGCGGGACGCGAGGCTAGTTTCCCGCTGCGCACTAGGGCTTGATCAAGGCCTTGGTCGGAAACATCTCGGGCACTTCGCCGCCGACCGCCCTGATGCACTGCTCGGTCTCGTCCAGCGAGAAGATGTGGCTGACCATCTGCTCCACGGGGAAACCGGTGGTTTCCATCAGCCTGAGGGTAGCGTCGATGGCGTCGTTGTCGCCGGTGTACGCTCCTTGCACGCAGATTTCGCCCCACACGAGCTTGTCCATGAGCAGGGGGGTGACGGTCTTGTCCCCCGTCAGCCCCCCGAGCACCAGCTTGCCCTGCCGCCGGAGACAGTCCACGGAGGTTACGATGGCGGCCGGGTTGCCGGAGACGTCGACGGCGACGTCACACATGGCGCCGCCGGTCTCCTCCCGGATGACCTCCGTGACGCTCTCTTCCTCCACGTTGATGGTGCGGTGCGCCCCGAAGCGTTCGGCCACCTCCAGCCGGCTCTTATCGCGCCCGATACCGGTGACGAAGATGCGCGCGGCGCCGGCGTGGCTCGCCGCGAAGGTGCAGGCGAGGCCTTGCTGGCCGGGCCCCTGGATCAGCACGTAGTCGCCCATCTTGACGCCGCCGTGCCGCAACGCCCACTGGAAGCCGTTGGCCATCACCGCCCCCACCAGGGCGGCGGCCTCCGGCGGAAGGTCGTCGCTGATGCGGGTCAGCAACGCCGTGGGGGTGATGTACAGGTACTCGGCGAATCCGCCGAAGAGATGCGGCGGGTCCGCGGAAGACATCCGCGAACCATACGCGGCGCGCTGCTTGCAGAAGCGGTCGCCGCCACGGCGGCAGTCCGCGCAACGGCCGCACCCGATGGATCCCTTGATGATCACCCGGTCGCCTTCCTTGACGCCATGGATCTGCGCCGCTCGGGCGCCGAGTTTCTCCACCCGGCCGAGGATCTCGTGGCCCAGGATGATGGGCATGGGCAGGTTCAGCTTGCCGGTGTAGTACTTGTAGTCCGTGCCGCAGACCCCGCCCATCTCCACCTTCAGGAGCCCGCCGTCGGACGGGATGTCCGGCACCGGATACTCCCGGACCTCAATCTTGGCGGGACCTACCAGGGTCGCCGCTCGACACGTATCGCTCATGTCCGGCCGGCTCAGGGCTGGATCAGCGCCTTGGTCGGGAACAGCTCGGGGATCTCGCCGCCCACGGCCTGGATGCACTTCTCTGTTTCCTCCAGCGGGAACACGTGGCTGACCATGTCCTGCACCGGGAACTGGGTGGCCTCCATCAGGCGCAGGGTCGCGTCCACCGCGTCGTTGTCGCCGGTGAAGCAGCCCTGGAGCTTGATCTCGCCCCACACGAGCTTGTCCATGTGCATCTCGGTGATGGTCTTGTCGCCGGTGAGGCCGGCCAGCACCATGGTCCCCTGGCGGCGCAGGCAATCGATGGAGGCGAGGATCGCCTTGGGGCTTCCCGACACGTCCACCACCACGTCGCACAGGGCGCCGTCGGTCTCTTCCCGGACGACATCCACCACGTTCTCTTCCTCGACGTTGATGATGCGGTCGGCGCCCCACTTCTTCGCCAGTTCCATGCGGGGCGCGTCCCGGCCGATGCCGGACACGAAGATCTTGGCCGCGCCCGCGTGCTTCGAGGCCCAGGTGCACGCCAGCCCCTGCTGTCCGGGCCCCTGGATCAGCACGAAGTCGCCCATCTTGACGCCGCCGCGCCTGAGCGCCCACTGGAAGCCGTTGGCCATGACCGAGCCGATGAGGGCCGCGGCCTCCGGCGACAGGTCCTCGCTGATCTTGGTCATCAGCACGTCCGGGGCCAGGTAGAGGTAGTCGGCGAAGCCGCCGAACAGGTGCGGCGGGTTGGCCGAAGTGGTGCGGCCGCCGTAGTTGGTGCGGTTCCGGCAGAAGCGCTGCGCGTTGCGCCGGCAGTCGGAGCAGCGGCCGCAGCCGATGGCGCCCTTCATGATGACGCGGTCGCCCTCCTTGACCCCGTGGATCTTCTCGGCCTTGCTGCCGAGCTTGGCCACCCGGCCGAGGATCTCATGGCCCAAGATGATGGGCAGCGGCAGGTTGATGCGACCGTGATAGTACTTCACGTCCGAGCCGCACACACCGCCCATCTCCACCTTCAGCAATCCGCCGTCGTCGGGAATGTCGGGTATGGGATATTCCCGGATCTCGAGCTTGTTCGGGGCAAGCAGGGTTGCCGCTCTGCTGGTCTCTGCCATCGTGCACCTCCTTGTAGACCGGTATCGTTCCTCGAATGGCCCTTCGATTCCGTTTGTTCCCGCCCGATTGCCCGCCTGCTCAGCCGATGTAGTCCTCCAGCCGGACCCGCTCGCGGACGTCGTCGGGCACGGCGAGCCGCTTGGGAAAGTCCTTGCTCTTCTTGGTGGCGTCGATGACCATCTTGGCCGTCATGCCTCCGGGACCGCTGGACGGATCGGTCTCCGACCCCTGGCAACGGGGGATGATGAAGGTGTCGGTGTCCGCCTGGACGCGGTTGGCCACCGCCCACATCACGTCGCGCTCGTTGTACACGTTCACGTCCCCGTCCACAACGATCACGAGCTTGAGGTACAGGTCCGTGGCCATGGTCGCCATCACCGCATTGCGGACCTCGCCGTCGCTGCGCTTGTCCAGGGAGATGTAGCAGTGGAATCGGCAGTTTCCCGACGGCGGCATGTGCACGGCCCGGGTTCCGCCGGCCACCGCCTTGACCGCCCTGAAAATCGCCGCCTCCCGCGGGATGGAGCCCATGAGCCGCTGCTCCGAGTGGCCGGTGAAAATGTCCTGGTAGAGCGGCTTCTTGCGCATGGTGATCCCGGTGATCTCGGCCACGTGGTTCCTGCGTACCCCCACCGCATGTCCGGTAAACTCGCCGAACGGGCCCTCCTCCTCGCGCACGTTGGGCAGGATCCGCCCCTCCAGGATCATCTCGGCGTGGGCGGGGACCTCCAGCCGCACGGTCTCGCACGGCACCAGCGGCACCGGTTGTTGCATCATGCCGCCGATGACGTCGTATTCGTCCACGTCGAAAGGCGCCAGCGACAACGCGCCGATGGCGAAGGCGGGATGGACTCCGACGATGAAGGCGATGTCCAGGGGCTCGCCCCGCTCCTCGGCGTTGCGCGCGCAACGCATCAGGTGCATGCCAGGCGCCAGGTGCATGCGCAGCCGGTTCTTTTCCACCATCATGGCGCGGTTGAAGCTCAGGTTGCGCACGCCGCTCACGGGATCCCTGGCCACCACGATGCCCGCGGTCACGTACGGCGCGGTGCTGATGTCGAAGTGGGTCAGCAGCGGGAGCTCGCCCAGGTCCACGTCCGCGCCGGTCCGCACCTCCTCCTTTACCGGACCGTCACCGATCAGCTCCGGCGCGACGGGGCTGCTTTCCCGGCCGCGGTACTCCTCCACGAGGTCGTCGCCGTCCACGTCCAGCGCCATGGCCAGCCGCCGGCGGGTGGCATGGAGGTTGGTGACGACGGGCATGGAGAAGCCCTCGACCTCGTGCACGTACAGCGTGGGGAACCGGCCCGAGGACTCCAGCTCCATGAGCAGGCCGGTGACGTCGTGCTCGGGCCGCACCGGCTTTCGTATGTGCAGCAGCTCCTCGGGGCCTTCGCCCTCCAGACGGTCCATGAACGACCGCAGGTCCTTCATACCTTGTCTCCGAACAGACGCTCGGCATTGCCGCCCAGGATCTTGGCCTTGTCCGCGGGGTCGATGCGAATCTTGTCGATGATGTCCAGCGGCCTGGGATCGCCGATGCCGAAGGGGCAATCGCTTCCCAGGAGCACGTGGTCGGCGCCCGCCTCGGCGATCAGGAACTCCAGCACGTCGGGCTCGAACACGATGGTGTCGTAGTAGAACCAGCGCAGCACGTCCCGGCCCATGAGCGCGGTGGCCTTCTGGATGTCCGGCTGGATCTCGCGGCCGCGGGTCATGCGCCCGAACTGGTACGGCAGGAAGCCGCCGCCGTGGCACAGGATGATCTTGAGGTCCGGGAAGCGGTCAAGCACGCCGCTGAAGTACATGCTGGCCACCCCCACCGTCGTGTCGGCCAGGAGGCCCACGATGTGGGTGAGGAAATACTTGCCCAGCCGCTCGATCCCCAGGGGGTTCAGCGGGTGGATGATCAAGGGCACCTGCATGCGCTCGGCCGCCTTCCAGAAGGCGTCCAGCCCCGGGTCGTCGAGGTTGGCGCTGCCGATGCTAGGGCCGATCATGGCGCCCATGAGGCCACACTCCTTGACCGCGTATTCCAGCTCCTCGGCGGCTCGCGTGCCGTCCTGCAAAGGCACCGTGGCGGTGGCCCGGAACAGCCCGTCCCTGTCGCCGTCCGCCAGGGCCTCGCGCATGGAGTCATTCAGCATGCGGCTCCAGTTCACCGCCTGCTCCACCGGCAGCGTGTAGCCCACGATGTCCATCCACGCGGACAGGATCTGCCGGTCCAGGCGGGTTTCCCGCACGGTGTCGATACGCTTGGGCAGGTCCGTGGCCGGCGCCAGGATGGGCCGGGCCAGCGGCCTGTCCGGCCCTCCCAGCCGCAAGCGCGGCCCTTGGGGGGTTTCCTCCCCCACCTCCACGCCGAAGGACGAGCCGTCCCTGCGGAGCCGTTCGATCACGGCTGGCGGCACATAGTGAGCGTGACAGTCGATGTTCATGATGCGGCCTCGATGATGCCGGTCAAACAGGGCGGGAAGTGAGACGGGACACTAAGATTCCTTGAGGAAGCTGGCGGGCATGTGCGCGCTCAGGATGCTCAGCCCCTCGGTCTGCTCCACGTGACGGATGAAGCGGTACTTGTTCTCCACTTCGTCCATGGGGTACGGCGGCACCTCGCTGCGCACCCGTTCCACCTTGAGCCCGATGAAGGTGGCGTCGCGTGCTTCCAATGCCTCGGAGAAGACCGTGCGCATCTCGTCCGGACTGTTCACCCAGGAGGCCCGGCGGATGCCCGCGCCGCGCGCCACCGCAACGAGGTCGGTGCCGGCGCCCGTGGCGGTATCGATCTCGCCGGAGGCCTCGTACACTTCGTTGTCCACCAGCACGTGCACCAGGTTGGGCGGATTTGTGCGCGCGATGGTGGGCAGGCTGCACAGGTTCATGAGCAACGAGCCGTCGCCGTCGATGGCGATGACCTGCCGGTGCGGCAGCCCCAGCGCCATGCCCAGGGCGATGGAGGACACCAGCCCCATGGTGCGCACGCGGAAGTTGCCGTCGCCCGGCCGGCACGCGTACCACTCGACGGTGTTGGCGCCCGCGCCGGTGACCACCAGGGCGTCGCCGGCCAGCTCCGCCATGACCTTGAAACAGTCGATGCGCTTCATGGACCTATTCTCCCGGACGCCGCCGCCCGAGCACGTCCTTGGTCAGCAGCACGGCCACCGGCCGCTTGTAGTCCTGGGTCAGCACCAGCGTGCGCTTGATCAGCGCCTTGGCCTCGTTGGGGTCCCGCAGGATGAAATGCTGGACACCCAGGGCGCTCAGCACGGGCTGGGTCATGGCGCCGTTGGTGGCGAACGAGCGGTCGCCCACGTCGCCCGCGTAGTACACCAGGAGCAGCAGCGGCAGGTTGTATTGCAGCAGCGTCGAGACGATCCCGTTCACGCTGTTGAACAGCCCGCCGTTCTGCATGATCATCGCGCACTTCCTGCCCACGAGGTAGCCGCCGGTGCAGATGCCGATGCCTTCCTCCTCCCGGCACAGTGGCACGTGGGTGATGTCCGGCTCCGCCGCCACACGCTCCAGCACCGCGTGCAGGTTGATGTCCGGCAGGGTCGCCACCAAGTCGACGCCTGCCTCCTTGAGCCCTTCCACGATCAGGGCGGGTCCGGAATTCTCGGCCACGAAGTGTCCTCCTTCAACTCGAAAACTGAATATCCTCATTTGCACCCGTCGCGTCAACCGCGCGAATGACGGCTCGGAACATCCCGATGCGATTTGCGGGAACCACGGGTATTGGCTACGTTCAACAATAGAGGGGCGCATGTCCTTCGACCCGCGACACGGAGGCCGCGAACACGTGAAGATCGGTATCGGGTTGCCATTCAAGACATCCAGGGATAGCTGGCCGGCCATCGAGGCGCTGGCGCGCAAGGCGGACGAAGGACCCTATTCCAGCTTCGCCGTCATCGACCGGCTGGCCTACGACAACTACGAGCCGCTGATCATGCTGGCGGCGCTGGCTTCCGCGACCCGGCGCGTGCGCCTCATGACCGCGGTGCTGGTGGGTCCGCTCCGGAGGGCGGGCGTTCTGGCCAAGCAGACTGCCACCATCGACGCCATCTCCGGCGGACGGTTGAGCCTGGGCATAGCCGTCGGCAGCCGCGAAGACGACGCGCTGGTCGCCCCTTCCGGCTTCCACGACCGCGGGCGCCGCTTCAACCGGCAGCTCGAGCTCATGCGCCGCATCTGGCGTGGAGAGATCGTCAACGACGCGCAACGTCCCGTGGGGCCCGAGGCGGTGCGGTCCGGCGGTCCGGAGCTGCTCATCGGCGGCACCGCGCCGCGGGCGCTGGACCGGGTCGGCAAGTACGCCGACGGCTACGTCATGGGAGGCGGCGCGCTCGACCGGGAAGGCGCCGCGGGCATGCTGCGCCAAGTGAACGAATCCTGGGAACGACACGGCCGGAGCGGCCGGCCGCGCGTCGTGGCGTCCGTGCTGGCGGCACTGGGGCCGGGAGCGGAAGACGCCATCCGCGACGCCTTCGCCGACTACTACGGGGGCGATCCCGCCCGTCTGGAGGCGCGGCTGGCGCGGGCCAACCTGTCCACGGCCGCGGCCATCCGCGAGGTCATCGCGTTGCATCGGGATCTTGGCACCGATGAGCTGGTCCTCAAGCCCGCGTCCTTGGGGCCGGACCAGTATGATCGTCTGACCGACGTGGTCGCCAAGGAAGTGTAGTGGGTGTCATCGCGCCTTGCCTACTACCAAGATGCCCTCGCAGATGCATGAGCCCATTAATGACGCAGCACATTAGCGGCGGATCGGGAGCAGTGAATGGCAGCAAGCGGACTCGTCCCTGAGGGACATGAGGTTTACCTGGACCACGTGGGACTTTTCGTCCCTGACTTCGACGCTTCCCCGCGCCGGCTCCAGGAGCTGGGTTTTTCCCTGACCCCCTTCGTCGCGCACATGGCCAGCACCGAGCCGGGCGTGGCGGCCACCCCGAGCGGCACCGGCAACCAGTGCGCCATCTTCCGCCAGGGGTACCTGGAAATGCTCGGCCCCACCGCGGACACGCCGCTGTCCCGGCAGCTCCGGGCGCAGCTCGACCGCTATCCGGGCTGGCACCTGATCGCCTTCGCCGCCAACCATCCCGAGGAGAACCACGAACGCATCGGCCGGGACGGCTTCCGTCCGCTGCCGCTGGTGCGCCTGGCGCGCCCGGTGCCCACGGACGGGGGCGAGGAGACGTGCCGCTTTTCGGTGATCCGGGTGCCGCCGGAGGTGATGCCCGAGGGGCGCATCCAGATCGTCACGCACCACACTCCAGAGCTGGTGTGGCAGCCGCGCTACCAGCACCAGCCCAACGGCGTCGTGGCGCTCACGGGCGTGCTGGTGTGCGTGGACGACCCGCGGGAGGCGGCCGAGCGCTTCTGCCGCTTCGTCGGGGTCGAAGCGCTGGAGAAGGCCGGCACCTGGGAGATGGGGCTCCAGGAGGGACGCGTGGTGTTCATCGAGGGGGGGCGTTTTCGCGAGCGCTACCCCGGCCGCGAGCTTCCGTGCACGCCGTACATCGCGGAGGTGTCCATGCGCACGGACGACCTGGCGGCGACGCGCCGCTACTTCGACGAGGCCGGCATCCGCTACGAGGCCGCGGGCGACGGCGCCGTCCGGGTACCGGGAGCCGAGGTCCTGGGCGCGTCCTTTCTGTTCCACGAATCGCCGGAGGGAGGCATCCTTTAATGGCGGACACACGCTACGACTACGATCTCTTCACCATCGGCGCGGGCTCGGGGGGCGTGCGCGCCAGCCGCATGGCGGCCACCTACGGCGCGCGGGTGGCGATCGCGGAGGAGCGCTACCTGGGGGGCACGTGCGTCAACGTGGGCTGCATTCCCAAGAAGCTCCTGGTCTACGGCTCCCACTTCGCCGACGACTTCGAGGACGCCGCGGGCTTCGGCTGGAGCGTGGGCGAGCGCAGCTTCGACTGGCCGTCCCTGGTCCGCAACAAGGACCAGGAGATCGCGCGCCTGAACTCCATCTACCGCAACCTGCTCCAGAGCCACGGGGTCGAATTGTTCGAGTCGCGCGCGCGGGTGCTGGACCCGCACACCGTGGAGGTGGCCGGACGCAGGGTCACCGCCGCCCACATCCTCGTGGCCACCGGCGGCTGGCCCACGGTGCCCGACGTGCCCGGCAAGGAGCACGCCATCACCTCCAACGAGGCGTTCCACCTGCCGGAGATGCCCAGGCACATCGTCATCGTCGGCGGCGGCTACATCGCGGTGGAGTTCGCCGGCATCTTCCACGGCATGGGCGTCAAGGTCACCCAGCTCTATCGCGGCGCGCTGTTCATGCGCGGCTTCGACATCGACGTGCGCAACACCCTGGCCGACGAGATGCGCAAGAAAGGTATCGACCTGCGCTTCGAGGCCGACATCGCCGCCATCGAGCGGAACGGCGGCACGCTGGCGGCGACCCTGAAGGACGGCCGGACGCTGGAGACCGACGCGGTCATGTTCGCCACCGGCCGGCTGCCCAACACCCGCGGCCTGGGCATCGAGGAGACCGGCGTGGAGCTGGCGCGCAACGGCGCGGTGGTGGTCAACGACCGCTACCAGACCAGCGTCCCCTCCATCTACGCCCTCGGCGACGTCACAGACCGGGTCAAGCTCACCCCGGTGGCCATCGCCGAGGCCATGATCCTCTCCCGGATGCTGTTCAAGGGCGACGTCGGGCCCATGGACTACCGCAACATCCCGTCCGCGGTCTTCAGCCAGCCGCCGGTGGGCACCGTGGGCTACACAGAGGAGGCCGCCCGGGAGAACTGCGGAGAAGTGGACGTCTACCGGACCGTCTTCACGCCGCTCAAGCACACGCTCTCCGGCCGCAACGAGAAGACCATGATGAAGCTCGTCGTCGAGCGCGCGACCCACCGGGTGGTGGGCTGCCACATGGTGGGCGCCGACGCCGGCGAGATCATCCAGGGGCTGGCCGTGGCCCTCACCTGCAACGCCACCAAGGCAGACTTCGACCGCACCATCGGCATACACCCCACCGCCGCGGAAGAGTTCGTCACCATGCGCGAGCCGGTGGCGGGCGGGTAGCCTCCCCGCGGGCAGTTGCGACGCCCAGAAACGTCATTCCCGTGAAACAGGCTGTCTCAAAACACCATCCGAGAGAGGCAACAACCCCTTGAAACGTCATTACCGCTTCCGCGGGAATGACGTTTCTGGGATTGGCGAACGTGGACGAACTTTGTGGAAATCAACGAAGATGCGGAGACTTGTCTTGACTCTAGCGGTGTGTGCCGCGCTGGCTTCCACCAGCGCGTGCGGCAAGGATGAGGGAACTCAGACGGTGACTGGACCGGACCCGGCCCGTGGGAGGCGGATGTACATCGCGACCTGCATCTTGTGCCACAACATCGATCCGAGCAAACCCGGCTCCCAGGGTCCGGCCGTCAAGGGGTCTTCAGTGGAACTGCTGGAGGCCAAGGTCCTGCGCAAGACCTACCCGCCGGGCTACAAGCCCCAACGGACCACCAGCGCCATGCCCACCTATCCCCAGGTGAGGAAAAGAATTCCGGATATCGCTGCCTTTCTGGCGCAGCCGTAAACGCCTACGCAATCTCCAGAAGGATCCAGAAGATCGCGGTGAGGATCAGACCGCTCCAGATCACGCCCGGAATGGACGTGAGGAGCTTCTTGGTGCCTCCCCCGGCACCGCCCACCAGCGCATTCAACTCGACGACGGCGATGATCGCGAGGCTCACGATCCAGAAAACCGCCGCGTTGCCGCCCGACTCCCCGTGCGGATAGTGGCTCGCTGCACCCATCAGGAACAGCATGGGGATGGAGAACAGGGTGTTGGTGCGCGAAGCGAACCCGGCCCACTGGCCCTTGCTGGCCGCGTCCGGAAGCGCCTCTCCCCCTCCGGCCACCTGGTTGGCGGAGGCGATGACCACCTGCTGGTTGGGCCAGATCACCAGCCACACGTTCAGGAACATGATCGTGCCCATGGTGCCGCCAATGGTGATGGCCATGCCGTAGCCCGACGAGAAGAAGTCCCCGCCGAGCTGCGTCCACTTGATGATGTAAATGAGGATACCGGCCAGGAAGGTGAACATGGCGCCCCAGCGGAACCACCAGAGGGCGCGCGGCACGAGTTTCTGGATGGCGCCGGTACGGGTCCCGGCCTCGGTTTCGGCGAAGAACGGCGTCTGCACGAAGTTGAAATAGTAGAGCAGGCCGATCCATGTCACACCCGCCAACAAATGCACCCAGCGCAGCAGAAACTGAACGAGTTCCATCGTGTCCATTAAGCACCTCCGTTTAGCTGGTTCTCGGTAGCGGTTCTTGGAAGAATGAACCGTTGGTCATTATAGGCCCTAACGGGCCGGACCGTCAACGAAAATTGCCTGAAGCTCCCGACCGAGCCGGCACGGGCGGGATTCACCCGCCGCCGTCCGGGTCCGGTTCACTTTTCCACGAAGAAGGGACGGAACTGCTCGTAGAGGTCGCGCAGCCGCGCCTTGTAGTAGTCCACGTTCTCGTCGGGACTCGCGGGGTCCCATTCGGACACGTGGCGGCAGTTCTCGTTGACGATGACGTTGGCGCCGTCGCCCGCGACGTAGTAGGAGACCTGGTCCCCCGTGAGGTAGCGGCGCTCCGAGCGCAGCGCCACCTCGTAGGCGCCGCGGGGGTGCTGCTTCCCGCCCTTGACCTTCATCTGGTACTCGTCCAGGGATTCCCGCAGGGTTTCGGTGCGCTTCAGCAGGGACAGGTCGAGCCGGTGGTTCGCGAGGGCCCCGCGGTACTGCTCGTAAAGCGCCGGAATCCCGCCCTTCCGCCCATCCAGGAGCAATCGGACCATCTCTTCCAGCCACTTGCGCCGGTAACGCTCAAGGCCCCGCGAGTTGAGCCGCGGACCGTTCAGGGACAGGCCGTCCTCGTGGTCGAGCAGCGCATGGTCCTCCGCTCCGCAGCAGAACATCGCCCGATAGCGCGCGAGCGGCAGGTCCACCTTCCAGGGCAGGGCCGCCGCCGTCGCCGTTTCCACCAGCGTCTGCTCGGCGGCGCCGTCCACAACATCCGCGGGAGGCACGAGATAGATGCCGCCGGGGTCCATCGTCACCACCCGTGCGCCCCGCGCCTCGAAACCTTCCGCCAGGCGGCGCACGTGCTCGCCGCCCGCGCGCGTCACACGGTCCGCCGCTTCGTGGTCGTTGAAGTGGACGGCGGGCGCGGCCAGATAACCGTGCAGCGCATCCACCAGCACGGCGAACTCCGCGCGCGCCGTGGCCACGAAGCGGGAGGGGTCCCGCTCCGGGGCGGCATCGGTCACGGGCGCGGCCCCTCCTTGCAACTCCTGGAGCCCCCGCAGCAGCGCCGGAAAGACTTCGAGGTCATCCGATCGGGGCCGGCAATGGCCGTGGCGCATGACCGCCGCGTAGATCGGGTTGAGCTCACAGCGCAGCACGCGCCGTGACACGCCCGCGATCCTCGATTCGGCCACCTTCCCGCTCACCGGCGCCGGGTTCATCGGACCGGGCACGGAATGCCGCCGGGCATGGTATTCCCGGAGCATGAACCGGTCGATGGCGGTGGCCTCGTCCACCAGCGCCATGTCCTGGTAGCGGCACGGGAAGATTTGCGCCTGGAGGTAGCAGCCGGGCGAAAGCGCCGCCGAGATGGCACGGGTCTCGCGCACGTCGTCGAGCGCGTAGCGGAAGAGCGTCTCCGGATCGTGATCGAAGTACCAGTTCGCCTCGGCGCCGCTAATGTAAGTCCGGTCCGGCGCGGCCACGCCGAAGTGACGCGCCACGTCCTTCAGGCCGTTGCGCTTGAGCGTGCGGTCGGCGCGGCTGTGGCGTTGCGCCAAGAACCAGGTGTCGGTGACGTGGCGTCCGTGGATCTCGTAGTGCCGGTACGGAATGACGCGGTCGCCCACCAGGAAACGCGCGGAACGCCGGCGTGGTCTGCTGCCGTCCCGGCCCAGCGTGAGGCTCACGCCATGCCGCCGGGCGCGCTCCTCGACGTAAGGGAGGTCGAAACGGAAGAAATTGTGCCCCTCGATCACGTCCGGGTCGCGCTCGCGCACCTCCCGAACCAGCTCCGCCAGCATCGTCCCCTCGTCATGGTCCCTGCCGGAAATCAGGCGCTCCCAGCCGCTGCTGTCGGACATGGCGACGGCCGTGATGCGGTCGCCTTCCCGCAGTGGATTGGGGAACTCGAAGCCGGCGGTGCGGTACACCTCAAGGTCCACCTGCATGCGCAGGAGGCGGTCGAAGCGCATGCCGTTGAAGTGGGTGGTGCCGGACCCCACGAGGTATTGCTCGACCGGGTCGCGCAGGTAGAGGAACGGCAGCCCGGGGGCGTTCTGGCTCTTGCCGCTCTTGCGCAGGAGCCAGGCCCGGGCGGATTCCAGGCTGTCCATCCCCGGGAAAAACGCCAGCCGGCGGAACGCGTGAGTGCCCGCGAGCGGCTCGATGCGGCATTCGCCCTTCCACCCGGCGAGCCTGTCCTCGGAGGTCAGCCACAGGAACGGCTCGAACGGCACGGCGGTGGAGGAAACCCGCGAGGGCTCCCTGGCGTAGATGCGCACGTGGCGGTTTCCCTCCAGCTCCACCGCCGTTACGGAAGGGGTCGCGTCCCGGCCGAACAGGACCGGGTCGTATGCGGGAGTTGAAGGACACATGATGGAGGGGCCGGCGGAAGATCATGACACGGACCCCACCGAGTTTCCAGCAGGTCCGGACGGTCGCGGCAACGCGACCGGGAGAACGGCCCCGCTCCACCGGAACCACGGCGTGGCTGGTACTGCATCGAGCGGATGTGGTACACAGAGAGGCATGGACTCAGACCCCGTCTCGCACATCCGCCGACCCAATCTGCGCCAGCCGTTCCTGATCCTGTCGTTCTCCGGCTGGAGCGACGCCGGGTCGTCGGCCACGTCCGCGGTGCGCTATCTTGTCGAGCAACTGCTGGCCGCGGAGCTGGCCAAGATCGATCCCGAGGACTACTACGACTTCTCGGTCCACCGCCCCCACGTGCGGCTGGTGGAGGGACAGCGGGAGATCGAGTGGCCCTCGTACGACTTCCACTACTACAGGACCGGCAACGAGCTGGAGCGGGATTTCATCTTCGCCACCGGCGCCGAGCCGCACCTTCACTGGAAGGCGTTCGCCCGCACCATCATGGAACTCGCGCGCGGCTGGGAAGTGGCGCGGGTCATCACCATAGGAGCGCTTCTGGACGAGGTCCTGTATACCAAGCCGGTGCCCCTCAACGGGTTCTCGTCGGACCCGGCGCTGATGAAGGAGCTGGACTTTACCCCGTCGCGCTACCAGGGGCCCACCGGCATCGTGGGTATCCTCGGCGACACGTTCCGCAGGGAAAGCATGCCGCACGTAAGCCTGTGGGCCGCGTTGCCCCACTACCTGGCGCCGTCGCCGAACCCGCGCGGGACCCTGGCGCTGGTGCTGCGCCTGACCCAATGGCTCGGCATCCGCATCGATACGGGTCCGCTGGAGCGCGCCGCGGGCGAATTTCAGAACAAGGTGAACGACGCGGTCAACAGCGACCCCAACCTGTCGGCTCTCATCAAGGAGCTTCAGAAACACGAGTTCGAGCAATAACGGAGGAAAACCCATGCGGAGACAGCGGTGGTTGTACGCCCTGGCGGCGGGAGCTTTTCTCATGACCGGCGCGAACGCTTTTTCGGCCGGACCGTTCGACAAGGCCATCGAGGCGCGCCAGCAACTGATGAAGGACATCGGCGGCATCAGCAAGGCCATGCGCCAGGCCACGGACGCGGCCGGCGTGGCGGCCAACGCCGACAAGCTCGCGGAAGCCTTCGCCAAGGTCAACGAGGAGACCTTCCCCAAGGGAAGCTCGGAAGGCACGCGCGCCAAGCCCGAGATCTGGGAGAAGTGGGACGAGTTCGCGGCCGCCGCCAAGAACGCCGTCACGCTGGCCCAGGCCATCGCCACCAAGGCGCGCGCGGGCGAGAACACGGCCGAACTGGTCAAGGGCTATGGCAGAAGCGCCTGCGGAAGCTGCCATCGTCCCTTCCGCGCACCCAAGAGCTGACGTTCGCGCCCCGATGATCGCCGAACAAGTGGGCGACGCGGCCGTGCCCGACATCGAGGCATGGGCCAACGCCATCATCCGCGCCGAGGACGACTCCGTGCGCGCCACGGAGTCGTACCACGACGCCGACTCCAACACCTACGTCATTCGCCTGACGCGCGACGCCCGGGTGCTGCTGTTCCGGCTTTCCGAAGCACAGGTGCACACCTCCGGGCGAGAGCCGGAGTGCGAAAAGATCCTGCGCAACCGCGTCAAGGAAGTGCGCCGCCTGCTGGGGCGGGCATCATAGCCCCGCGGCCATCTCCTTGGCGAAATAGGTGAGGATCAGGTCGGCACCGGCGCGCTTGATGGACAGCAGGACCTCGGGGACGACCGTGCTCTCGTCGATCCAGCCGTTCTGGGCGGCGGCCTTGATCATGGCGTATTCTCCGCTGACGTTGTAGGCCGCGGTGGGGTGGCCGAAGCGCTGCTTGACCTTTGAGATGACGTCCAGATACGAAAGCGCCGGCTTCACCATGACGATGTCGGCGCCCTCGGCGATGTCCGCTTCCACCTCCCTGAGCGCCTCGTCGCTGTTCCCCGGATCCATCTGATACGAGCGCCGGTCGCCGAACTGCGGTGTTGATTCGGCGGCCTCGCGGAACGGGCCGTAGAAACCCGATGCGTACTTGGCGGCGTAGGCCATGATGACGACGTTCTCGAAGCCCTCGCCGTCAAGCGCGTTGCGGATGGCGCCGACGCGGCCGTCCATCATGTCCGACGGGGCCACCACGTCGGCGCCGGCGCGGGCGTGGGAGAGCGCCTCCTTGACCAGCAGCTCAAGGGTTTCGTCGTTGTCCACCTCGCCGCCGTCCACGACGCCGCAATGGCCGTGGTCGGTGTACTCGCACAGGCACACATCGGTGATCACGAGCAGATCCGGGACCTTGTCCTTGATGGCGCGCACCGCCTCCTGCACCACGCCGTGGTCGGCGTAGGCCTCCGACCCCACGGCGTCCTTGGTTTCGGGAATGCCGAACAGGATCACCCCCGGGATGCCCAGGTGCCAGACGTTCTCCGCCTCCTGCGCCGCCCGGTCCACGGAGAGCTGGGACACGCCGGGCATGGAAGTCACCGGCTGCACCTGGTCGCGCCCCGGACACACGAACAGAGGATAGATGAAGTCCCGCGGACTGAGCGCGGTCTCGCGCACCATGTCGCGCAGCAGCGCGGTGCGCCGGAGCCTTCGCGGTCGGGTGACGGGAAATGCCATGATGCCTCCCCTATAACGTCTTCTCGCGGCGTTTATCAACGTGCGTGGCGGCGGCTTCCACCAGTGCCTGGAGGAGGCCGGAAATGGTGTATTCCCGCGCCACCGCGGTCACATCCAGGCCGTGGCGGCGGGCGGCGTCGGCGGTGATGGGGCCGATGCAGGCGACCCGCACGGCGGCGGGGAGCTCCGCGTTCGCCCCGGCGAGCAGGTCCATGAAGGCGTTCACCGTGCTCGGACTGGTGAAGGTGACCCAGTCCACCCGGTCGAGGACCTCCGGCAGGCGCTCGGCGCCCTCGCGCACGGGCTCGTTGCGATAGGCTTCCACCACCTCCACCTCCGCGTCCCAGCGGCGCAGGGTTTCCGGGAGCACGTCGCGCGCGCCCGCGACACGGGCGAGCAGGAACCGGCGGCCGCGGGCCCGCTCGGGGCCGAGGACCGACAGAATGCCCTCGGCGCGGTACTCCTCGGGCACGAGGCTCACCGCGAGGCCTCGCTGCTCCAGCAGCCGGGCGGTCTGCGGACCGATGGCCGCGATGGAGAGCCCTTTCAGGCTGTCCATGCGGGCCAGGGCTTCACAGCGCGCGAGGAAGTGCCGGACTCCGTTTGCGCTGGTGAAGACCAGCCAGTCCCGTTCCGGCAGACCGCGGATGGCTTGGTCCAGGGCGGCCGTGTCCGCGAGCGGCAGGATTTCTACCGTGGGGAAGACCACGGCGTGCGCACCCAGAGCCTCCACGCCGCGCACGAAGACGCCGGCCTGTTCTCGGGGGCGCGTGATGAGGATGCGTTGCCCGGACAGCGGGGCGCCGGCCGGCGGCGCGCCGGAGGTGGCGGCATCGCTCATGGGCGCACCTTCGGAGTACCGCGCCCCAACCGAGGACGGCGCCGCCATTCGCCAGGGCTTACGGGACCGCTCATGGTCGCGCCTCCCGCAGCACGGCGCCTGCCCCCTCGGCCAGCAGCCGCTCGGCCAGCCGCATCCCCAGCGAGGCGGCGTCCGCCGAGGCTCCCGACAGCTCGCCTCTGAAGACCTGTCTCCCGGAAACCTCCGCCACCATGCCGGCGAGCGCGAGCCGGTCGCCGCGCACCACGGCGCGTGCCCCCACGGGCACTTGGCAGCCTCCCTCCAGGCGCGCCAGGAAGGCCCGCTCCGCGGCCACCTCCAGGGCCGACGGCGCGTGGTCCAGGAAGGTCAGGCGCTCCACCTCGCCGCTGCGTGTCTCCAGGCCAAGGGCGCCTTGGGCCACGGCGCTCATGCAGGTTTCCGGCGGCAACGGCTGTGCGGTCTCGTACGCCCGTCCCAGGCGCTTGAGCCCGGCCAGCGCCAGCACCAAGGCATCCACCTCGCCGCGGGCGAGTTTGGCGATGCGTGTGTCGACATTTCCCCGGATGGGCACCACGGCGAGGTCCGGGCGGTGGTGCAGCAATTGCGCGCGCCGTCTGAGGCTGCCCGTCCCGATGCGGGCTCCGGCCGGAAGCGCGTCCAGGCTCTCGGCGACACGGCTCACCAGCACGTCCGCGGGATCCTCCCGTTCCGGCACCGCGGCGACGGCCAGCCCCTCGGGAAGCTCCGTGGGCAGGTCCTTCATGGAGTGCACCGCCACGTCGATGTCGCCGCGCAGGAGCGCCTCTTCGATTTCCTTGATGAACACGCCCTTGGTGCCGATCCGCTCGATGGGAACATTCTGGAAACGGTCGCCGCTGGTGCGGATGGGCACGATCTCCACCGCGGCTTGCGGATGGTGCTCGCGGATACGGTCCTGGACCCATTCCGCCTGGACCAGGGCCAGCGGGCTGCGCCGGGTGCCGATGCGAAACCTGTTCATGGCGCGGTCGCGGTGCCTTTCCGGCCCGCGCTACCCCTCTCCACCCCTGGATTCCCGCTTTCGCGGGAATGACGTTTCGGGGGGACGCCCCGGCACCCGTTCCTCGTCCGGGTCGGCGTCGGGAAGGTGCCCTGGTACCCGCTCCTCGTCCAGGTCGGCGTCGGGGGGACCTCCCGGCACCGGCTCCTCGTCCAGGTCGAACAGCGCCCGGACGGCGTCGTCGTAGGCTGCGTCGTTGCCGGGCTGCTGCTTGAGACGCGTGAGCGGCGCGTGAAGGATCTTGTTGATCATGGCCGCGGTCAGGTCCTCTATGGCCTTGCGCTCCCGCTCCGACACGTCCTTGAGGCTCGATTCCAGCGACTTCTTGAGCTCGCCCCGCCGGATCTCCTCGAGCTTCCGCTTGAGCGCCACGATGGTGGGGACCTGATCCAGGGACGTCAACCACCGATGGAACGCCTCCACCTCCTGGTCGACGATCTCCTCCCCCTTGTCCGCCTCGCTTTCCCGCCCGCGGAGGTTCTCCCGCGCCACGTCGGTGAGGTCGTCGATGTGATAGAGGTAGACGTTGTCCAGGTCGTTGATGAGCGGGTCGAAGTTCCTGGGTACGCCGAGGTCGATGAGGAACATGTTGTCCTGCTTGCGCTCCCGCAGCACCTCGGCCGCGGTGTCGCGCGTCATCAGCGCCTGCTCCGACTCCACCGAGCCGATGACCACGTCCGCCAGCCTGAGATAGCGGTCGTAGTCCTCGAAACGGATGGGGCTGGCCTCGAAACGGTCCGCCAGCTCCACCGCCTTCTCGAAAGTCCGGTTGGTGATCATCAGGCTGCGCACGCCGTTCTCCACCAGGTGGCGCACCAGCGCTTCGCCCATGGCGCCGGAGCCGATGACCATGACGGTCTTCTCCTCCAGCCTGTCGAAGATGCGCCGGGCCAGGTCCACCGCCACCGAGCCCACGGACACCGGGCGGTTGGCGATGCCCGTGTCCTGCCGCACCCGCTTGGCCACGGCGAAGGAGCGATGGAAGAGCCGGTGCAGGATGCTCCCGACGGTGCCGGCCTGCTGCGCGATGGCGTAGTACTCCTTCAACTGACCGAGGATCTGGGGCTCGCCCACGACCATGGAGTCCAGGCTGGAGGCCACGCGGAAGACGTGGCGCACCGCGTTCTTCCGCGCGTGGTGGTAGAGCTGGTCCTGGGTAGGCTTCAGGTGGACATCGGGCTGGCTCTTGAGAAAGTCCTCGATCTCGGCGAGCCCGGCGTGGCCGTCCCGCGCCACCGCCACCACTTCCACGCGGTTGCACGTGGACAGGATCACCCCCTCGTCCACCGACGGGAGCGTCAGCAGATCCTGCAAGGCGCCGTCCACGAGCTTGGCCGGGAACGCAAGCTGCTCCCGCACCTCCACGGGCGCGGTGCGGTGATTCACCCCGACCACGAGGATCTGGTGCAGCACGTGGTGCGCCGGCTCACTCAAAGCGGCCTCCGTGCCGGCTCAGGAAGAAGGCGTCGCCCCAGAGGAAATAGCCCAGGACGATCAGAAATCCGGCGATCGTCCAGACCGCCGCCTTGCGTCCGCGCCAACCGGCCGTCAGCCGGCCGTGGAGCAGGATGCCGTACAGCAGCCACGTCAGCGCCGAAGTGATCTGGCGCGGATCCCAGGACCAGAAGTTGCCCCAGTGCGCGTACGCCCACACGCTGCCCGTAAGGATGCCCAGGGTCATGAACGGGAAGCCCCACACCAGGAAGATCTTGTTGAGACGGTCCAGGGTCTCCAAGGCCGGCACGGTGCGGCTCAGCCCGGTCATGCGCTTCTGCTTGAGCTGTCGCCGCACCACCAGGTAGACGACGCTCACCGCGAACGCCAGAGCGAAGACCGCGTTCCCCAACAGCGCCAGCGTCACGTGCAGCGGCAGCCAGTAGGTCAGCAGCGCCGGCGGCGTCTCCAGCCCCGGTTCCCCCAACGCGATGGAGCGCAGCGACATCAGAAACGCCAGCGGGGCGACGAAGCCTCCCAGGATGGGGAGCCGGTACTGGAGCTGTACGGTCAGGTAGACGCCCACCATCAGCCAGCCGTAGAACGAGTGCGTGGCCGCGGTCTGGGCGAGGGCGGGGAAGCCCGCGTCATGAAAGAGGAAGGCGAACTTTACCGCATGGCCGACGAAACCGGCGAGCAGCAGCCACTGACCCGCGCGGGAGAAGGACTCCCGCTGCGAGAACAGGTAGAGGATGAATGCGCCGGTCGCCAGCAGGTAGAAGCCCGCGGTGGCCTGAAGAAGGCTCTGGTACATGGTTTCCGACGATTATATCGCATCGGCGGAGCAGGGTGTAACGGGCATATCGACGACGCGCGCCCGGACCCGTCGGGAGGATTCAGAGGCAGGGGCGGCCGTGCCGACCCACCCGTATCCGGTCACGATTGAGTGCCGGGGATTCTGAGGCGCTGGCCGACGTGGATCCGGTTCCGGTTGCGGATGCCGTTGGCGCGCTGGAGGGCGGCCAGCGACACCCGATAGCGGTCGGCGATGGCGGAAAGCGTTTCCCCCCGGCGCACGCGGTGGTACAAGCGCCTTGGCTTCGCGACCTTTTGGGTGCCCGGTATCTCCAACCGTTGTCCGACGCGCAAACGCCGCACGCTCTGCACGCGGTTCGCTCTCCGGATCGCACGCGCCGTTGTCCCGTGGAGTTGGGCGATGTCCCACAGCGTATCGCCGCGTCTCACGACATGATGCAGGCCCTGGTCGTCACCGGCCGTTTCCGCAACCCGTGGCTTGTCCACTGCCCGCGGCCTGTCCACTACCCTGACGGACCGACCCTTCCCGCGGGACCTGGCCGCCGACCAGCCCGGGATCTCCAATCGTTGCCCGATACGCAAGAGGTGGGCGCTCCGCAGGTCGTTGATCGCCTGGATCGCGCCCGCCGACGTACCGTAGACTCTTGCGATCCCGGAGAGCGTATCGCCTCGGCTGACCACATGGTACGGGAATGACGACGTCGGCCCGATGCCCGCCAAGGCCTTGCGGAACCATTGCCCCTGCGGTTCCGGCGCCTTGAGGCGATAGCCTTTCGGCAACCACGCCGCACGACGGCTCAACGCGGGATTCCACTTGAGAAACTCCGCTCGCGATACGCGGCTGCGGCGCAGCAGCGAAGACACAGAGACGCGTTTCGTGAGGCTGATCTCTTCCAGGTGAACCAGGGGATCGCGGCGGACGTGGGGCAGGTGACGATCGACCTCGCGCATGATGTGCACGGCCGCGAGAAACTCGGCGTAGAAATTCTTGGAAGCGAACTTGAAGGTGCGGCTGCGATAACGCCTTATGATGGTGGTGATGTCCCGCGTGCCGACCCGGCGCACCGCCCTCTTCATGCCGGCGCGCCCGTGGTTGTAGGCGGTCACGGCCAGCGGCCATGTGCGGAGCTCCCGGTAGTTCTCCTGCAAGAGGCGCGCCGCGGCCCGGGTCGCCTCCATCGGATCCCTGCGCTCGTCCACGAGCCGCGTCACCCGCATGTACCGTTGCCCCGTGCGCGGCATGAACTGCCACATGCCGACGGCGCCGCGGAACGAACGCGCGTCGTTCCTGAACGACGACTCTACGAGAGGCAGGTAGGTCAACTCCACCGGCAGCCCGCGGGCGGCAAAGACCTTGCGCATGTGCTCCAGGTAGCGGCCGGACCGTCGCACCCCGCTCTCGAAACGCTCGCGGATGCCCCGCTGCGCCCTGATCCGACTTGACGGGATGCCGCGCCGCTGGAGCCGCGCGCGCACCGAACGAAACACCCTTCGGGTACTCGCGTTCCGCTTGACCTTGACCACCTCGTGTATCCGCGACATGTCCCGGGGATCGAAGAACACGAGCTGGGTGGAGTCGTAGTCGAGAAAAATCGCCTTCCAGAACTTGACGGCGGGCTCGAGGCCGGCGGGTATGGCGAACGGATCGGCTTGCTTGGAGGCCTGTACGCGCGCCAAGGCGTCGGGCGCGTAGGGCATGCTGCCGCAAAGGAGGACGAGAAGACTCGCCAAGGCCACGAAGAAGCGGGTCGTGCAGACGCGCGTCATGCAGAACTCCTTCAAAAGCATCGGCTTAGAGTAATCGGTGTAAACCTGTTTGTCAAATATACAGGCCTACTGCCCGAAAAAACTCCACTTTCGAGTCAGTCGCCCGGCCCTGTCGGCGGCTATTCGAAATCGCAGGGTATCTGGGTGGGCCCGTATCCCTGCCAGTACTTGCAGGTTTCGGGGTCGTATCTTCCCTGCAGGAAGGTGCCCGGCTTCTCGGCGCGCACGATGATGGCGACGGTACGCTGCGGGCCGCTCTCCTCGGCGTGGATCTGCCACGGGCGCACCAGATCGATCTTGCCGGGTCCCACCTCGGCGTTCTCGGTCTTGCGCACTTCCGCGTAGTCCGGCTTGGAGCCGTCGTCCAGCCGCTCGTAGCGCTCGATGGTCTCGTTGCCGTCGAGCACACCGTACAGCGTCCAGTTGTGCGCGTGGTCGTGGATGCTGGTGCGCGTCCCCGGCGCCTTGACCAGCCCGTTGATGACGAAACCGTGGTCCGGATCCTCGTACAGGAGAAGGTTCTGCGCCCGCTGGCCGCCTTCGGCCACGGTCAACCCGCCCTGATCACAGGACGGCCACTGCTCCGACTGCGCCCTGACGCCGGGGTCCGCCAGAAGCTCGCTCAGAAGCGGCCCCATCTTCTCCCAGCGTTTGTCGACATCGGCCTCGCCGGCATGGAGTTGACGGACGGCCGTGATGAAGCGCTTGGCGGCGGATGGCTCCGTTTCCTGGGTCGGCATGGGACGTGCGCTCATGGTGTTTCCTCCCTTGGCTTCGCGGGGCGTGATTGCTGGTGCGTTTGTCGGGAGCGGGCTTGCCCGCCCCATGAGACTCAGAAGTATCCGAGGATCGGGCGCCCCTGTCAACCCGCATCCACGCCCTTGACCGCCTGCACGCGACTCGTGTCACGCAGCTTGTCGAACGGGTCCTTCTCCACCTCGAAGTAGTAGGGTTGCGCGGAACTCTTCAGGATGTAGCGATTGCTCTCGTCGGGCGCCACCACGATATGCTCGACGGGCGTTCCCTCCTTGAGCTCGATGGTGTATCGCACGACCGGCTTGCCGGCCTCGAACCGTGCCCGGCCGCCGTCGCCCAGCACGTCCGTAAAGGTCACCTCGGAGACCCGTTCGACCATCTCCTGCACGGGCTCGACGTCGGTCTGCTCGTTCTCGCGCAGGTCTTCCACCTGGAACCCTCCGTCCTTGGCCTTCAACGCGAAGGCTCCCAGATCGATGCGCGCGATGTCGTTCACCGGCGTCTTGAGCGCCTCCGTGTCGTACCACTGGCTGGGGTCCACCGGCGCGTCGAAGGCATTGAAGTCAACGGCGTAGGTATGCTCGTCGCCGTCGAGGCGCGCGTGGACCTTGCGAAAGCCCGGGGACGAGCCCAGGAAGACGTCGCCCAGCACCGCCTCGCCCTCGAGGAACCGCACCCGCCTTTCGAACGCGTCCATCGTCACCTTGAACTGCCGCGCCGCCACCATCGTCTGTCCCACCGGCCACGACCGCCGGGCGCCGAGGAGCTTGTCCGTGAACTGCTCGAACTTCGCGGACAGCACGGGGAAATCGCTCTTGTGCGGCAACACCCACCCGTCCCCCTTGCGCGTCAGGCGCAGGAGACGCTCCCCCGGCTGCTCGATGGTGACCGTATCCGCGCTGTCCACGTCCACGGCCACGAGCGGTGTGTCGGCCTTGAACGGGTCGGGCGCGTCCCCCTCCAGGTGGACCCAGGCCACGAGTCCGGCCTGCAGCACCAACAACAGCAGCAGGAACTTGATCGATCGACTCACGCTGAACCCTCTAGACCGCCAGCACCCGGTGATAGCGATCCCGAACGCGGCGCAAATGGTAGCGATGGCCGCCGTAGACCAGCGCGAGACCCGCCAGCACCAAAGCGTAGTTGAGATACTCCCAGAACGCCTTCCGCTCCCGCGTCATGGGGACCAGCGTGCGCGCGAAACGGGCACGGCTGCGGATGGACAGCAGCGCCCGGTCCTCCAGCGCCCAGTCCACCACGTTCTCCATGAACTGCAGCGAGTTGACGAAGCGATCGTTGGCCGCCGCGCGCGAGAGCTGCAGCGTCTGGTCGGTGAAGGCGTCGTTGGAGCCCACCAGGATGATGCGCGCCGATTCCGGCGACTTGTCGATCAGACCCGTCACCACCGGCTCCGGCTTTTCTTCGGCGGTTTCCTGCGCGGGTTCGGCGGCCGCCGTCTCCTCCGGCTTCTCCTCATCGTCCGCGGCCAGCAGCGGCGACTCCTTGCCCGCGTAATACGAGCGGAAGACTCCTTCCACCACTCCGGCCAGCACCCGCGCCTCGGGCTGTCCCTCGCGCTCGAACCCCAGCTTGGGGTGGAGTTTGTAGTCCGGGTGCACCTTCAAGGAGTCGGACACCCAGGATTCGCCGGAGCTGGCGAGCAGCGGCGTCGCGCGGACGCCCCCGTCCTCGTCGTCGGGAAGCGACAGCGGCGACGCCCAGCTCAGGGTCAACTGGGGCAGCCGGGCGGTGATGGGGTTGTCCTCGTTGAGTCCCCGGCCGCGCACGTCGACGAAATAGGGATAGGGCACGAGCTGGAGCTCCCGCACCGTGAACGTGCCCACCTGCCGGTTCACCGTCACCGGGAAGGGCTCGTTCTGCGGGTCCAGCACCAGGGTCTTTCGCACGGTCACGCCGTAGTGTTTCAGCAACGGTTCGAGGCCGGAGGTATGCGGACTGGCGGCCAGGCCGGCCTGGGTCCGCGTGACGGCATAGGGCGAGGTCAGGAGCGCCACCGAGCCGCCCTTCATCAGGAACTGGTCGACGGCGAACCGCTGCTTGGCCGTGAAGTCCGCGGGTGACGCCAGGAGCAGCAGGTCCACGTTGTCCGGCACCACTCCGGACGTCATGTCCACCAGTTGGACGCGGTAATTCTCCTGCAGCTTCTGCGCCAGGAACCGGAAGCCGCGCTCCGGAGGCAGCGGACGCATCCCCGGCTGCCGTGGCGGTCGAAGCGGAGGCACGTGCATGCCGATGGTCTTGATGAACCCCGGCGCCAGGCGCCGGAGCGCCCCCTCGATGCTGCGCCGGACGGCCTCCTGGTTGAGCTTTTCCGGCAGGGGCACCTGCACCGTGGTGCCGTTGTTCTTCATCAGCATGTAGAAGTAGAACTTCTTGGGGTCCAGGGGACCCAGGGACATGGGGCGAAAGCCATGCCGCTCCGCAAGCTGACGCGCCACCGCGCCGCCCTCCGCCTCCGGATCGACCACGGTATACTTGAGCTTCCCATCCGACTCCTTGCGCAGCTCCCTCAGCGAGATCAGCAACTGCCTGCGGAAAACCGCCATGGACTCGGGCAGTTTCTCCCTGGGCGAGACGTACGCCTCGAATTCCACGGGCTGATCGATGCCGGCGAAGAGCGCGCCGATGTCCTGGAAGCCGTAAAGCACCTTCTTGATGCCGCGGGCAAGGTCGTACTCGAGGTTGCGAAGGCGCACCTGCGTTCCCGTCCTTCCGCCCCTGATCTCGATCAGATCGGTGAAGCGCAGCACCTCGTGCTTGTCGCCGTACTGGAGCAGCAGGTCGAAGTAGGAGTTGACCAGCGAGTTCTGGTAACGGTCGACCGTGCGGAAGGGGGTCGGACGGATGTTGTAGCGCTGGTTGGCCTCTTCCTCCAGACCGGGATCTTCCCGCGGGTCGACGAACTCGGCGCGCACCCGACCGCCGCTGATGGACTCGATCTCGCGGATGGTGTCGCGGATCCTCGGGATCAGGGGCGTCAGCAACGGGTGCGTCCGTGCGCTGAAGTAGCCGCGGATGAGCAGCGGCTCCTGCAACTGGGCCACGAGGTCGCGGGTTGCCCGCGAGATGGAGTAGTCCCGGTCCGCGGTGAGGTCCGCGCGCACCGTGACGCCGCGCTGCAGCCAGAAGTTGGCCAGCACGAAGTTGGCCACCACCAGGGCCGTGGCCAACCGCCACGCCCGGTGGCGCGGCTTCTGCCCCTCCCTGGACCAACGCAGCCGTTCCAGCGAGAAGACGTTCAGGGCGAGGAAGACGCCCACGACGCTGACGTAGTAGTAGACGTCCCGCAGGTCCAGGATGCCGCGGGTGATGGACTCGAAGCGCACCCCGGTGGCCGCCAGACCCAGGTATTCGGCCCATTGATGGCCCACCAGGGAACCGAAGGTCAGGGAGCCCAGGAGGTAGAAGACGAAGCCGATCACCGTCGTGAGGATGAGGCTCGCGATCTGGCTCTCGTTGCGCGCGCTGATGTACAGGCCGATGGAGCAGTAGGCCGCCGCCAGCAGCAGCGACGCGACGTACGCTCCCAATACCGGGCCCCAGTCCAGGGGGCCCATGAACGACACGGTCGCGGGCACCCCCACGGTAAGCGCCAGCGCGATGGCCACCAGGCCCAGGCAGGCGAGGAACTTGCCCAGCACCAGGTGGAGCGTCTTCACCGGCATGGTGAAGAGGAACTCCAGGGTCTCCATGCGCCGCTCCTCGCTCCACATCTTCATGGTCAGCGCGGCGCTCAGGAAGATCAGCAGGATCGGCATCCACTCGAACAGCGGGCGCACGTCGACGATGTTGCGCGAAAAAAACTGCTCGACCCAGAAGAAGATGAACAGGCACACCGCCGAGAACGTCCCCAGGAAGATGAACGCCACCGGCGACGAGAAGTAGGTGGAAAACTCCTTCTTGGCGATGCTCCAGATGCTACCCGCCATGGCTGCCTCTCTCCGACACTTCGCGGAACACGGTCTCCAGGGTGCGCGCCTGCTCGCTCAGGCGGTAGAGGTCCCAGCCGCCTTCCACCGCCGCCCGGGCCACCCCGGGCGCCACCTCGTCCGTGGCGCCTTCGAGCTCCAGGGCGTAGGTTTCGCCCCGCGGCCCCTCCGCCGGCAGGACCGCGGCGACTCCGGGAACGTCGCCCAGGCGGCCGGCCGCGTCATCGGAAGGATTGCCCAGCCCCACCACCAGCCGGTTGGACTGCCGCAGCTCGCTCAGCCGGGCATCCACCGCGATGCGCCCCTGCACCATGATGATCACCCGCTCGCACACCGCCTCCACCTCCTGGAGGATGTGCGTGGAAACGATGATGGTGGCGTTCTCGCTCAGGTCGCTCACCAGCGAGCGCAT
This sequence comes from Deltaproteobacteria bacterium, assembly GCA_028818775.1. Classification (NCBI taxonomy): domain Bacteria; kingdom Pseudomonadati; phylum Myxococcota; class Myxococcia; species Deltaproteobacteria bacterium. The sequence goes on from JAPPNE010000078.1 coordinate 27,078, forward strand.
CTGGAAGATCTGTGCCGGGTCCAGACCGTTGGTGGGCTCGTCGAGGATCAGGATCTCCGGCTCGTGCACGATGGCCTGTGCCACCCCCAGCCGCTGCTTGTAGCCCTTGGACAATGTCGCCACCGGGTCCAGCGCCCGGTCCGCCAGCCACGTCCGCTCCAGCGCCCGCCGGAGCGCCGCCGGCCGCTCGGCGCGCGCTACCCCGCGCAGGTCCGCCACGTACTCCAGGTAGCGCACCACCGTCATGTCCGGATAGAGCGGCGCGTTCTCCGACAGGTAGCCCAGCCTGCGCTGGATACTCAGGCGCTCCTCGGAAACCGGCATGCCGTCGATGACCACCGACCCCGCGGTGGGCTCGATGTACCCCGTGAGCATCCGCATGATGGTGGTCTTCCCGGCGCCGTTGTGCCCCAAGAGACCGACCACCTCCCCTTTCCCGATGGAAAAGGAGACGTCGTCCACCGCCACCAGATCACCGTACTTTCGGGTGAGACCCTCGACCTCGATCACGCTGCACCTTTCCGGCCGGACTGTTTCAATGTTCAGGGTTTGGGGATGGGCTCTTCGCAGCCGAATGAACGATTTTTTAACAGATCGGGATGCGGTGTGCGAATCGGGGGCGGTGGGCGGGATGGATGAATGTTCCAGGGCAGCCGTCGGCAGGTTGCTTGACAAGCCTCCTTATTGATAATAATTTATCAATAATGTTTGAAATCAGGAAAACCGACTGTGCGTAGGCCAATCAGGATCAATGGCTCCGCGGGAGAGGCGCGGTTCGGACGTGCCGTCTCGCCTCTGGGCAGCGGCGTGGCCGTTCAACTTGTTTGGGCGGGTGCCCTCGCGACCCTGCTGTGGATCGCCGCGGCCTGGGCGATGGGGTGGCTGCCATGACAGCCGCCTTTTCCCTCCACGACGTCACCCTGGGATACGACCG
>JAPPNE010000079.1 GCA_028818775.1 Deltaproteobacteria bacterium
GAGGCCCCAACATGTCCCAGGTGACGTCCAGGCTCCTGCAGGAGCACAAGCAGGGTCGGTCCCCCGCCTCCACCGACATCATGATCGCATCGGGCCGGAACCAACTGAAGCTGGCTTCCGCGGGCGCCCTCATGGAGTTGAACTGGCGCAAGTACATCCCCGATCTCAGGGATGACGAGATCGCCACCAACGGCAGCGGTGCGCTGGTGGGCATCGGCGTGATCGTGGCGGCCTACAACCCCAACGTCATCAAGCCCAAGGATGTGCCCCAGTCCCTGGAGGACGTCACGGACCCGAAGTTCAAGGGGCTCATCGCGGCCACCACCTACGGTTCCGGCTGGCCGCAGATCACCCTGAACCTGGGTGCCGAGAAGGTGGAAAAGGTGCTGTCCACCATCTCCGCCAACGGCAATCTCGCCGGCAACATCAACGGCGACCTGCAGCGCATCATTTCCGGGGAGTTCGGCCTGTACCTCTTTCAGGGGAACCTCGTGGAGGTGGAGATCTACAAGGCGAAGGGGGCGCCCATCGACTGGACCGACCTCGGGGGCGAGATCAACGCCGCGTTCCTGGCCTACCTGAGCGTGCCCAAGGCGAGCCGCAGTCCGAACCTGGCGCTGCTGGCAAGCGTCTTCCTCATGACCGCCGAGGGTCAGAAGATCTTCTTCAAGCACACGGAGCGGGACTCCCACTACCGGGGCACGGGCATGAAGGCGTACCTCGCCAAGCGCAAGGCGACCGGCAAGCCGCTGATGTTGGAGACCGCGGACATCATCAAGGGCAATCCGGAGATCTACGGCAAGCAGAACCGCAAGTACCGGAAGCTGCTGAACCGGTAGTGCGCGCGGGGCGGGCGCAAGACCCGCCCCTGCGCGTGTCTTCCCGCGGCTCCGGCTGCAACCAGACCCCAACCCACGGGAGGTCCGGGTGTATCACGCGGAGGAAGGGCGCGGCGAGGGCTTCGGCGGCAACGCCGGCGAGGCTCTCGCCGCCCTGCGCTTACGGGCGGCCCACGCGGCGGAGCGCTTGCCGCTCCCGCTGATCGCGTTCGTCACGCTCGGGCTGGTCATCGTCTTCCTCGTGGTCATCGTGCAGGTGTCGTTCCAGGTGCAGGACGACGCCGGCACCTTCTACGGCATCGAGAACTTCCGGGAACTCTACACCGACCCCTTCACGGCCAAGGCGTTTCTCAACACGGCGGTGTTCGCGGCGGTGGCGCTGGTGGTGGCGTTCGCCTTCGCGATCCCCATCGCCTGGCTGGCGGAACGGACCACACTGCCGGGAAGGGGGCTGATCTTTCCGCTCCTGACCGTGACCCTGCTGGTGCCCAGCTTTTTCACGGCCATGGGGTGGGTGATCCTGTTCCATCCGCGTATCGGCATTGCCAACAAGGCGCTGGTGGCTCTCCTGCCCATCGAACAGTCGCCCTTCAACGTCGTGAGCCTCGTGGGCATGGGCTGGGTGGAGGGGATCGCATTGGTGCCGCTGGCCTTCATCATGATCGCGGCATCGTTCCGGGCCATGGATCCGGCGCTGGAAGAGAGCGCGCGGGTCCACGGCATCTCGTTTCTCACGCGCTTGCGGCGCATCACCCTGCCGCTCCTGACGCCCGGAATCCTGGGGGCGGTGCTCTACGTGGCCGCCATTACCATCGCCGCCTTCGACATTCCCGCGATCATCGGCCTTTCCAACCGGATCCACACCTTCAGCACGTTCGTCTACACCACGGCGCTGCCGATAGAAGAGATCCCCAACTATGGACTCATCGGTGCCTCCAGCGCCGTCATGCTCGCCATCGGCCTGCTGCTCACGTGGCGGTACATGATCGTCATCGGCGAATCGCATCGGTACGCGGTCGTACGGGGCAAGGATTACCGGGCGAATCCGGTGGACCTGGGCGGCTGGGCCGTGCTGGGCTGGGCCATCGTTGCCGCCGTGATCGTGTTCAACGTCTTGTTGCCGCTCTTGGCGCTCACCTGGGTCTCCCTCATCCCGTTCCTGCAGCTTCCTTCCGCGGCCGCGTTCAAGACCATGTCCCTGGACAACTTCCGCGCGGTCCCGTGGAGCAATCTCATGACCGGGCTGCGCAACAGTGTCATCCTGCTGCTGACGGTGCCGACCCTGAGCCTCGTGGCGGGCATGGCCATCTCGTGGCTGGTGATCCGCTCCAACTGGCGCATCGCCCGCACCCTGGACGTCCTCGCCTTCCTGCCCCACGTGATCCCCAACCTCATCTTCGCCGTGGGGGCGTTCCTCCTGGCCATTGTGTGGTTCCCGGCCGAGTGGGGGCTGTTCGAACGCGGCATCGGGATCATCATCCTCGTGTACGTGGTGACGCGCATCAGCTTTGCCACGCGCATGCTCAACAGCGGACTGGTGCAGATCCACGAGGAGCTGGACGAGGCGGGCTACGTGGCCGGGCTTGGCCCCATGGGCGTTCTCCGAAAGATACTGATCCCGCTTTTGTCCCCCACCTTGCTTTATTCCTGGTTGTGGATGGCGCTCCTGGCGTTTCGGGAACTGACCATGGCGGCGTTCCTGGCCAGCCGGGACAACCTCACCCTGCCGGTGATCATCTGGTCCATGTGGAGCGCGGGGCGGCTCAACCAGGCGGCGGCCACGGCCCTGGTGTTCGTGGCTTTGATGACGCCGTTGATCGTGCTGTACTACGTGTTCGGCAGGAGGCACATCGGCG
>JAPPNE010000080.1 GCA_028818775.1 Deltaproteobacteria bacterium
GTGTCGGGGTGTGACGAAATCTCCGGAAATAGCTGTTTGTGAAGGTGCCGCCGATGTCTACGCCGATGATGTATTCCATGTGCACGCTCCCGCCGGTCTCACTGCACACTGCCACGGCGCGGCGCGGGAAATCAATCCACCGGCGAGAGCACCACCGGCATGGGTGCGCTCCCCCGCCCGGTTGCCGATGATGGCGGCGCCCGCAACCACGTCCTTCTCAAAGGTGGGACAAGATTACGTTCGCATCAAGGTCGACAACCGCACCGGTTCTGCATCGGAGCCCCGCTGCAGCACCACAATGTGATCCGGCTCCGACATGAACCATACGAACGACCGCCATGCCAACTCACTCACCGAGCTCTTGAACGCCGCTTCGTCACGGTCTGCATAGGCCGTCACGAACGCCACTTGGTCTTCATTGAATCCGGCTTCCGTCGCGACCGCCATTAGCGCCGTCTGCCGCGACTCATTCACCGGACCGGCCGTCGCGACGACCTCAACGAACGCCAGCAGCGGCTCCGCTGGCCCGAGGTCGACCAGGATCAGGTCGGGAAGATTCCGGTCCGGTTGGATCGTCAGACCGATTTCCTGAGCCAGACGGTCATCCCGTGCCACCACGTGATTCTTGCTTTCGCTCAACCAGATGACACCGGGTTGTTCGAGAAACCGCGGCGCGAAGTCCTCAACCACCGCTTTCGAGATCACGGAACTTGGACCGGGTTCGAGGTGCCTGGTCTCCCCGTTGGGAAACGTTACAAGCACCCTCCCCTCTTGGGCCACAGTGCCACGACGGAGGATCGCCACTCGCGCGAGGGCGCCGCTGGATAGGTTCGCGGCCTGCCAGTTCTCGATCGCCGTCTGCAAGGCCACCCCGGTCAGGTCCGGATCGAACAGGCGGGCGAAGTCGTCCGCCAAGGCATATCTCGGGCGGGGCGATGTCGTCGGTAACCCTTGGCGCTCTGTCACTGCGCCCAGCCGCACCAACCCTTCACGCAACGTTTCGTCACGGATCGGCTCGCGCGTGTTCGCCGCATACCACTGTCCCGTAGTGGCGCCCCCGGCGGGGCGCATCGACTCTTCCGACCACGCCGCCCGAGAATCCTCTTCCGCCAACAGGGCCTGCGCGTCCGTCATCCGCGTCACCTGATCCGGGCGCAGCCAGGAACCCGCGCTCTCGACGGCACCGATATACAGCATGACGAAGACCGTCTTGGCCGCGATCTCGCGGGTTACGTAGTTTCGATTCGTGGTTCCGTCGGGGAAAATCGCCAGCAACCGCTCCTGAATATCCGCAACGGGCAACAGTGGCGGGTATGGCATCATCCGGCCCCGTTGCTGTACAGATGCTCCACGACCCGTTCGAGAGTCTCGCGCTTCGCCCGCTTCTTCACCAACCGCTCGACTTCCTCCATTTCCTCTGGTGACGGCAACGGCAGTGCTTCCATCTCGTAGGCCGACACGGCCACGCTACCGTTGATGCAACGGAATACTTGGTCGACGACATGACTGTTCAGGAGCGCAGCCAACGCCGCCGGCGCCACCTTCGGCGTGCTGTCAAGCGGTTTGATCATGTTCAGGTGATTCTCGACGACAACCGCGCCGTATTCCTCGATAAACGGCCCAGGCAGTTCCGCCGCGATCAAACGCCGGCATTGCTCCTTCGCCGTCGTCCTTTGCAGCAGCACGCACGGGTGATCCGTCACCACCCAGGTTTCGTTTGTGTTCGGCTCAAAGTAGGGTTTGTGGTTTCGCTTGTCCGCCCTGAACTCGAACACACCGTCGGACCGCACGGATTCAGCCCAGATCAACGGATAGCGTCCCTTTCCCGGCCGGTCCCGCAGGCTTTCCTTGTGACGGTTCCACACCAGAGGTCCCGTGCTGACCTTATAACCGTAGTCCGCCAACCGATGGGGCATCGCGTCGACTCGCCGCAGCAGAGTGCTTTGTGCTTCTTTCCTGGGCATCAGCCACGGATGGTCCAAGGTTTCTGGCAGATTGAACGACCCTGTGGGCATCGTCTCGTAACAGCCGTCTGGTTCCGGTGTGACAAAATGAACCTCTCCGGCTGTTGTATCCCCCCCGCGTCGGTAGGTTGCCAGCAGAGTCTCCTGCAACACGTTCGCGAACACGCCCTTGCGTGCTTCGATGAAATCAATCCTCACCGGCGGCGCTTCGCGTCCCAGCAACCCGCGCAACGACTTGAAATATTCCCCGGCCAGGAAACTCGTTGGGGTCACGAAAGCAATGATTCCACCCGGCCTTGAGAAACGGAGCGCCAAGTCCGTGAACACGCCGTACAGGTTGGCATGTCCGAACAGGCTCCGCCGAAACTTCTCGCGCAACCGTGGCGACAACGTGATGCGCCCGTAGGGCGGATTCCCCACCACCAACTCGAACCCTTCTTCGCCCGGCATCTGGTCGAGACTGTCGCACACACGCACGACGGACCGCAGCCGGATGCCTGGTTCGCCGTACAGTCCCCCGAGCGTCACATCGAGAAACACCTGCGACATCCAAGCCGCAAACGGGTCCAGCTCGAACCCGCTCAAGCGATTCTCTATCTCGCTCAGAGCAGCGTCGGTGCTGCGGCCCTTGAGGCATTCCGCCATGCGCCGGGCCACCGGAGCCAAGAAGGCACCCCCGCCACAAGCCGGGTCCAGCACCCGGGCCGAACGCCAGTCGACGCCGGCGTCCGTCGCCATATCCAATAGTCGCTCGCACAGTGCCGGCGGAGTGTAATACGCGCCCAACCGCGCCCGGAACGTGCTTGGCATCATCCCGGTGTAAAGCATTCCGATGATGTAGCCGGCATCGGCGACGTCCAACTCCGAAGCCGCCGTCCCGACGCTTTCCGCCAACGCCCTTGCCTCCTCCGAGACCGCGGGAAGTTCTATCTCGGACGGCACGTTGCGGAGCGCCCAACCTCGACCGGACACGGCATCGACGTGCGCCCAGTAAGCAGAGACCGCGCCGCAGACGACCGCTCGCGCGAAGCCCAACCGGGCTTCGCCGGTGACGGCCAAGGCCAGCGTCCGGGCGCTCAACGATAGATGCTCGATCATCGCCCGAACTGACGCGGCCGGAACCCTGTCTCCGTTCGCCGCCAAATTCACAGCCTCTTCGCTACGATGCCTCACGGTCGCGCCGCTCACCGCGAGAGTCGGCAACGTCGGCAACGATCTCATCCATGATCTCGTCCTCGGTGCGACCGCCGTCCTCAGAGGATTGCTCCGCCGCCAAGAAACGAGCGGCGATACGATCGGCGACGCTTGCTCGGTCGACAACCTCCATCGGACGAAGCAAGATCCCGTTTCCCAAGACCGTGGCCTCCATGACATCGCCCTCTTGCAGATTCATCCCCCTCCGGAGCTTGGCCGGTATGGTGACCTGGAACTTTGGTTTGACGGTGATCAACGGCATAGTAGACCCCAATTGGAAAGTTGGAATTTCGTTATTTCCTACCATCCGGCTTCTGAACAGACAAGCCCAACCCACCCCACCCCGCCTCACTCCTCCGCCGGCCCCTCCGGCGTGAGGTCCCTTACCCGGCGGCTGGCGGCCGCGCTGAACGCGACAACGGCGAGCATGGCGGCGCCGTTGAGGATCACGGCGAAAGGGGCACCGGCGAGCTTGCCGAGAAAAGACGACAGGTGGTTGCGCGACAGGCCGGCCACGGCGCCCATCTGCAGTTGCCCCAGCGGCAGCACCACGCTGTAGTTCATGCCCCAGATGGCCATGACCCGGCCGCGGTACTCGTCGGGGACGCGGGTCTGCACGGAGGTCTGGGTGCTTACCATGAAGATGGAAAGGCCGACGCCGGAAGCGAGGAGGAAGCACATGGCAAGGGTGAACCCGCTTGCGAATCCGAACAGCGTCAGGAAGCCAGCCTGTATCCCGGCCCCCACGAGGATCAGCCAGCCGCGCCGGGGGTAGTAGCCGAGGTTGGCGGCCACCAGGGCTCCGAGCAGGCTGCCGATGCCGCTGATCATGTACAGGGAGCCCAGGGTCGAGCCGTCGCCCCGGAACACGACGTCCGCGAACACGGGCAGGAGCGCGGTGTGGGACGCCAGGAAGAAGATGTCCGCGTAGTTCAGGCCGATGAGCGAACGGAAGAGCCTTCGGGTCCAGACGAAGGAGATCCCGCCCAGAATCGTGCGAACGAAGCTGCCGCCGCGGGTGCGCTCGATGAGGGGCACGTGAAGGGGAAGAAGCAGCAGGCCGTACGCCAGGTAGGTGGCGGCGGCCAGGTAATAGGCCGCTCCAGCGCCGGCCAGGGGCGCGCCGGTGTAGCCCGCCACGTAGTCGATGACGAAGCCGGCGAAGGCGGGTCCGAAGATGCGGGTTCCCGGCCAGATCATGGAGTTGAGGCTCACCGCGTTCATCAGGTGCGAACGGTCCAGCAGGTGCGGGAAGAGCGCTTGGCGGGCGGGGTGATCGAACGCCTGGATGCCGCCGTGGATGAAGGCGACCGCGAACACGTGCCAAACCTGCACCCGTTCCATGACCACCAGCGTGGCAATCACGGAGAACAAGAGCGCGGTGACGAACTGGAGGAGTATGAGAAGCCGTCGAAGCTCCACCTTGTCCGCGGTAGCGCCGCCGAAGAGCGCCAGCGCGATCGCCGGCGCGGCGGCCACCAACCCCAGCGCCCCCAGGATGTACTCGGACTGGGTCAAGTGCCACGCGAGCCACCCGTGCGCCAGGATCACCATCTGGTGGCCCGCCACCGCGATGAGGTGGCCGGACCAGTACATGCGGAAGTCGCGGTACCGGAGGACCCGGAATACTTGCAGCTTGTCGCCGAGCGCGGCGAGAGATCGTTTCATCGGGGGTGACGTGCGGGGCAAAAAAGAAGGCCCCTCATGCTCGATGGGGGCCTTCTTCGATCTCGCATTCCGCAGGGCCTAGAGTTTGACCAGATCCGAGTAGCTGGCCTGGGAGTCGGGCTTGAGGCCGTAGCCGGCCATCCAGTTGCGCGCCCGGTTGAACTCTTCTTCGGTGTAGTCCTCGGGGTAGACATAGTCCAGCCGGTTGAGGTTCAGGTCCTCGAACCTGAAATCGCCCATGAGGTCGTCGGGGATGTCGCGCAACAGGAGCTTGGCGTGCTTCTTGAGGTCGGAGTTGATCTCGTCCACCGAACGCCGGAGGGCGCGGAAGATGGCTTCGCGGGTATCCTCGGCATCGTCGGCGTTGACGAACAGAAGCCCCCAGTACTTGGACTCCGCCAACACGCGGCAGCCTCGGCTCTCGGCCAGGCTGACGAACGGCTCCATGAGGGTCGCGGCCTCCACCTCGCCGTTCAAGAGCAGGCGCGTGCGGATGGCGGGGCCGCCGTCGTGGCGCAACCGCACCCTGTCCTTGTCCACGTGGCCTTCCAGCATCTTGAAGGTCATGTAGTGGGAGCCGGTCTGGTCCTGGATGGAGATGGGCACGTCCGCGAGGTCGTCGAGGCGGTGGTACGAGGAGTCGCCGCGCACGATGATGGCCATGGTGGCGACGCTTTCGCGGCGTCCCATGATCCAGCCGTCGCGCTCGCCGTCGGCCGCGCGCTTGATCACGCCCCACTCGCACTTGTTGTAACCTTCCAGGTCGCCGCACTCGTAGTCGGAGGCGATGGGGCGCTCGAACACGTCGGCGGGCTGGAGCTGGGAGTCCGGCGTCACCACCTCGGCGTCGATGCCTTCCGCGGCCATGAAGCCCTTCTCCACGCCCACGTCCCAAGGCAGCGTCCACACGGTTCCTTCACTGGTAACTCTGATCTTGCGACTCATGATGAACCGACCTCCGCGGCGATTTGATGCTGGAGGGAGACTAGCATACCCGCCGGAATGATGGAACAATTCGGTCTTTGAGCGGACAGCGAGGGGGCTCTGTTCCTCCGTGCTTGGATATCACAACAGAGGCAAGGAGACGCGTGCATGCATACTTGTGCCATCGACATTCACCACCACTACATGCCGCCGGGCCTGATCGAGGAGTTGAAGGCCCACGGCGACTCCGTGGGCACCGAGGTGGGCCGGACGCCGGAGGGGCTCAACACCCTGACCATCGGCGGGGGGCCGAGCTTCGTGGTGCCGCCGCCGCTCATGGACGTGGAGAAGCGGCTGGAGAACATGGACAAGGGCAAGATCGCCCTGGCCACCCTGGAGCCCCATACCGCCTGCCTCGGCTACCGGCTCAACCCGGAGCAGGGCGAGGCGTGGTGCAACCTCTACAACGAGGGTTTGATGGAACTGAGGACGCGCCACCCGGACCGCTTCACCGCGCTGGCGGCGGTGCCGCTACAGGACCCCGAACGCGCCGCCAGGGTGCTGGAGCGCGGCATCGTGGAACACAAGCTGGCTGGGGCCTACATCGGCACCAACGTCAACGGCGAGTACTACCGCAGCCACGAGTTCGACGCCTTCTGGGGCAAGGCGCAAGAGCTGGACGCGCTCATCGTCATGCACCCGGAGGACATCGCCGGCCTGGAGCGCATGGGCACCTACGGCCTGTTCCTGATCTGCGGCAACCCCGCGGACACGGCGCTGTCGCTGGGGTTCATGACCTACAGCGGCGTGTTCGACCGCTTCCCGAACCTGAAGCTGTGCACGCTCCACGGCGGCGGCTTCTTCCCGTATCACTTGGGGCGATTCGACCAAGGGTTCGGGGTGCGGCCGGGGGCGGCGGACGCGGAGGCGGAGAACAAGCCCAGCGCTTACCTCAAGAACCTGTACTCCGACGCGCTGGTGTACCGGGTGGATACGCTGGAGTACCTCAAGAGCCTGCTGGGGTGGGAGCACCTGATGGTGGGGACGGATTACCCGTATCCGCTGGGGGACTGGTACGCGGTGGAGAAGGTGGAGGCGCTGGACTGCCCGGACGAGCAGAAGCTGGCGATTTTGGAGGGGAATGCGCGGAGGCTGTTGAAGCTGTAAGTGGCGGGAGAGTTATCCCGTCGGCCAGAGGGTGAAGACGGACTCGGGCCAGATGATGTGCAGGGCGTAGTCGTAGAAGCCGACGATGAGCGCGAGGAAGGCCAGGGCCGAACCCGCGGACACGAGCCAGCCGGCGCGGCCGTAGTACATGAGGTAGAGGAAGAGCATTCCCGGCAACGCGATGTGTACGCCGATGAGCCAGATGGCAACGTACATGAGCGCGGTGAAGCCGAAGATGCGCACGAACCGCCGGCTTTCGGTCTTGGGGTCGTCGCCGAGGATGAAGCCGGTATCCATGATGTCGCCTTCCTCGATTCGTTTCTCGGGAGTACCCATCAACAGCGTCCACACCCGGATGAGCCAGAACGGCGTCCCCACCAGCACGGCGATCCTGGGCATCAGGTCCGCGCCTTCCGGGTAACTGAACGAATCGATGAACAGGTAGAGGAAGAAGGCGCCCACCCCGAGCAGGAGCACGACCTCTCCGGCGACTTCGAGGGTGAGGCGGCGGCTGGGGGGACTCTCGTCGGTCTTGGCGCCGCGTGACGGTGACGCCGGGACGGCTTCCCCCACCGCCGCGTCATTCACGCCGCCGCCGGCTTCGGCCTCATACCCCGCGTCCGCGCCGCCCTTTTCCGCCTCCTGCCCGCTTTCCTCGCCTCCGGTCATGGACATCATCGCCTTGCGCGCGCCGCGCTGCGCCCGCAGGCTGAACAGGGTCACGGCCACCATGAACGCCAGGATGACCAGGAACTGGGGACGCAGGAGCATTCCCCAGCCGTAGTTGTTGACCGAGATCCACAGGAACCGCTCCAGGATGTCCGCCAGCGCCACGGCGATGAGGATGGGCGGGCGGGGCCAGCCGTAGCGCTTCATGAAGACGCCCAGCAGGCCGAAGGCCAGCACCGCGCCGAGGTCTCCCAGCGCGCCGTTGGCCGCCAGCGCCGCCAGCGAGACGATGGCCACCACCACCGGCGCCAGGATGTTGGGCGGGATCACGGCGATGCGGCACAGGGTCGGGGCGAAGGCCAGCATGATGGGCACCACCACGAGGTTGGCGAAGGCGATGGTGTAGACCATGCTCACGGTGAGGTCGAGGTGGCGCGTGAGCATGAGCGGGCCGGGGGTGATGCCGGTGAGGACGAGGATGGCGAGCACGATGGCCATGCCGCCGCTGCCGGGGATGCCGAACACCACGGTGGGGATGAGAACGCCCCCGTCCACGGAGTTGTTGGCGGCGTCGGAGGCGATGACGCCGCGGACGTCGCCCTTGCCGAAGGTCTCGGTGCCGCCCGGCTCGGTCTGGCGCGCTTGGGCGTAGGCGATCCAGTGGGCGGCGCTGCCGCCGACCCCGGGCATGATGCCCACGAACACGCCGATGAGGGACGAGCGCGCCATCAGCCACTTGTGGCTCCAGGCCTCCCGCATGCCGCGCCACACGTCGGACTTGGCCTCCCGCAAGAGCGTGTCCAGCCGCTCCCGGGCGATGGTGGTGTCCCCCACCACCAGCGCGATGGCCTCTGGCAGGGCGAACAGCCCCACCACCACCGGCACCAGCGTGAAGCCGTCCCAGAGGTAGAAGTCGAACCCCATGGCGGCGCGCACGTTGCCGCCCAGGTCGGCGTAGCCCACCATGGCGATGGCGATGCCGAAGGCCGCGGTGAGGATGCCCTTGACGAACGCCCCGGCGCTCACCACGGCCACGGCCAGCACCCCCATGAGCGTCAGCAGGAAGAACTCCGCCGAGCCGAACCATTCCAGGAGCTGGCGGCTTACCGGCAGCGCCAACAACAGCGCGATGGCGCCGATGATGCCGCCCACGATGGTGGTGGTGTAGCTGGCGCCGAGGGCGACCCCAGCGAGGCCCTTCTGGGCCATGGGATAGCCGTCCAGCACCGTGGCTTGGGCGGAGCGGGCGCCGGGGACGCCGAACAGGATGGCGGGGATGGGCTCGGTGATGTCACTGGCCGCCATGTGGAACACGACGATAGTGATGGCGACCCAGGGGTCGAGGTGGACCGCGAGGCTCAGGACCACCACGGAAACCGGCAGGCCGCCTCCGGGCATGAGCCCGGAAAACAGCGCCACCGGCAGCACCAGCAGCATCGCCAGGAGCGGCCCCGGCGAGAACAGGTGAAAGAAAGCGTCGATGGAAGCTTCGAGCATGAAGCACCCGGCAAGGGACCCGTGTCCCGGGACACCGGCGGCCTACGCTTCGGTAGACCCCGCAGGGGCGGCCCGCCGGCCGCCCCTGCAATGGCTCGGACAGCCCGCTAGCGCTTCTCGCCCATCAGCTTCTGGAAGAACAACGCGCCGTCCGGAGGCAGGTCCTTGATGGTAGCGAGCTGTTTCTCGTAGTGCTCCGGAGAGCCGTAGCCCACGTCGTAGCCGGCGACGGTGGCGATCTTCACGAACTCCGGGTCCTCGATGGTCGCCTTGAACGCCTTGCGCCAGACGTCCACGATGGGTTGGGGCGTCCTCGGCGGCAGCATGAAAGCCCGCAGGGACTGGTGAATGTTCACGGCCGTGTTGAACGCCAACTTCTGGGACTCACTGATCTTGAGACCGGGCAGCTTGAGAATGTTGCGCGGCATCTTGGCTTCCATCCGCGCGAGCCACCCCTCGCTGGGGGGCGCGTTCCACCAGAAGATCGGCAGCAACCGCTTCTTCTCGATCAACTCCGGGTACATGCGCGGCAAGCGGCGCTCCAGGCAGGTCACCACCTCGGTCTCGCCCCGGGCGAAGGCGGCCAGCTCCTCGGCGGTGGACTTGTAGCCGTAGATGAGCTTCATGGGACCGCCCACGAGCTGCACGAACTCGCCACCCATGGGGACCCGGCCGATGCCGGGGCGCTGGGACGCCATCCGCAGCGGCCGGCCCATCTTGAGCATGTCTTCCCACGACTTCACCTTGTTGCGGTCGGCGCAGATGGTGTAGTTGTCGTCCACCAGTGTGGGCGCGCCCAGGATGATGAGTTCCTTGACGTCGAAGCCGGGCACGTCCACCCCTGCCAGCTCCTTCATGACCAGGCTGGTGAAATGCGGACCCACCGTGAGGCCGTTGGGCTTTTGGCGGTTGATGTACTGAGTTCCCTTGAGGCCGGCGCCGCCGGGAACATTGCGTACGATGAACCGGGGACTGCCCGGCAAGTGCTTTGGGGCCACCTTGGCGAACAGGCGGGCGATAATGTCGTAGCCGCCACCGGCCCCGGTGCCGACGATGAGGTTGACGGTCTTGCCCTTGAAGTTTACGTCCTGCGCGGCAACGTTGCCGGCAAGGAACAGTACGAACAAAGCGGCGACTGCAAAGCGCATGTGTCTCATGGCGGATTCCTTTCTCCGTGTCCCCCACGGATGGTGACCTGCTACGTGAGCTGCAGGCCACTAAACCCATATATTCGCTCGCTTCTTCCCGTTGCTGCACCCGGGCGGGCCTCACGCCCGCCCTTCGGAACTCCTTACGCGCTCGGGTAGAGGGCGTCGACCATCCGGCGCTTGTGATAGTCGGGCGTGCCCAGATACTGGTAGAGCGTGTGCGCCAGCACGCTGTGCACCATCAGCGGGTGCAGGTAGTCCGTGCCCGGACCGGCGTGCACCATGTGCGAGTAGCTGCACGCCTGGTGGTAGCCCTCGCTGGCCGCGGCCTTGGACTCGTGGATGCCGGCTTCAGCCGGGAGCCCCTCGTCGAGCTCCCACAGGGTCTCGTAGGTGGCCATGCGCGCCCGGTCCATGTGGATCGACAGCTCCACGCAGTGGTCCTGGACCCGCTGGAAACGGCCGATGAGCTGACCGAAGGCGCGGCGCTCGTTGGTGTACTGGACGGTGAACTCGTAGATCTCCTGGCACGCCCCCACCTTGTAGGCGCACAGGATAGGAATGGCCTTCTCGGCCGCCTTGTCCAGCAGCTCCCAACCCGCCCCCGCCGCGCCGATGAGGTTTCCGGCCGGCACCTCGACGCCGTCGAAGGCAACCTCGCTCACGGACACCATGAAGCCGTTGTACGGCGTCACCGTCACCCCGGGCGCGTTCCGGTCCACCAGCACCACCGAGACACCGCCGTCGGCGTCCCGCACTGCGCACAGGAACGCCGTGGCGCCCTCGGCGTCGTAGACGTGGCGCTTGGTGCCCTGAAGGGTCAGGGTGTCGCCGGACTGCGAGCAGGTGGTGGCGACCGTCTCCGGCCCCCAGTGGGCGCCGTCGTCGCCGATGGCGGGGATGACGATGGCCTCGCCGCCACAGATGGCCGGCAGCAGCTCCTGCTTCTGGGCGTCGGAGCCGCCGTCGTGGATGATCTGGGCCGCCAGCACGCCGGACGAGAACACCGGTCCGGGCACCGGCGCCCGCCCCAGTTCCTCGAACACCACGCCGCAGTCCAGGTAGGACAACCCAGCTCCGCCGTACTGCTCGGGCATGAGCATGCCGAGCCAGCCCAGCCCGGCGATCTTGGCGTAGAGATCCGGCAGGAAGGTTTCCTTCTTGAGAAATTGCTGGGTCAGCATGGTGGTCGGCGCCTCTGCCTGGACGAAGTCCGCGGCCACCTTCTTGAACATCTCCTGGTCTTCGTTGAGTCTCAGGTCCATGACAATTCTTTCGTTGATTCAGCTAGTTGAATACTATTATTTAACCCGATACCTGCGTGGATTCGAGGCTTAGACCGTATCCGGCGCCTTCTCCTTGGTCGCCCGGCCAATGCCGGCGCGGCGCGCGAAAATGAGCCGGTCGGTGTCGAGAGTGCCGCCGCCGTGGAGCTGGCCCGGGCCGCTACGGATCACGTACTCGAAGTCCAGCACCTCGTGCACGTTGTGGTCCGGAATCAAAGCGTCCGCACCCATGATCTTCTGCAGCCGCTCGCCGTTTCTGAGCCGGACCATGCGCTGATAGTAGCGGAACTGGGCGCCGCCGTAAGCGTGCGGCTGCTTGACGAAACGGTGCCAGAAGATGCGCCGGTTCATGCGGTTGACCGTGTTGATCTCCAGGATCATGTCGGCGATGGTGTCGCGCACGTGCGGGTCCTCAATGAGGGGCTTGCCGCCCACCTCGTGGTTCCGGCAGTACTCCACCACCCGGTCCACCACCGGGTCGGTGCCCACCCGGCCGTCGCCCCCGTGCTCCAGCTCCAGGTGGGTGTGGGCCACCTTCCAGCCGTTGTTCTCGCCGCCGACGAGATACTTGGCGGGCACCCGCACGCCGTCGAAGAACACCGCGTTCTTGATGCCCATCATGAGGTGCATGTGCTGGATGGTGACGCCCGGCAGGTTGGCCGGGATGTGCAGCCAGCTCAGGTTCTCGTGGCGCTTGCCGTCGGGGTCGGTGCACACCAGCGTCCACAGCACGTCCGGCGGCAGGTGGTGACCCACCATTACCTTCTGGCCGGTGACGATGTAGTCGTCGCCGTCGCGGATGGCGCGGGTCTGGCAGTTGGCCACGTCGCTGCCGCTCTGGGGCTCGGTCAAGACCTGCCACACCACGATCTCGCCGCGCGCGATGGGCGGCAGGAACTCGCGCTTCTGCTCCTCGGTGCCCCAGTGGAGCAGCACCGGCGAGATGATCCGCGCCAGGGTGTAGAAGATGTGGGTGAGGTTGAGACTGTAGCGCGCCAGCTCCGTCTCCAGCACGAACTGGTGGTCCACGGTAAGGCCAGCGCCGCCGTACTCCTCCGGGAACATGGGAAACAGCCAGCCCTTCTTCCCCAGCTTCTCCCCCAGCCCGCGGCGGAAGTTGTACTCCTCCTCGTCCTCCCGGGTGGACCACGAGGCCGACCACCGCAAGTGCTCCGAGCCCTTCATGTTCTCTTCCATCCAGGCCCGGACCTCCTTGCGGAACTCGGTCATCTCCGGTGAGTCTTCTTGCAGGTTGAAATCCATGGACACTCCTTCGCCGCTGAAGGCGACGTTGTTCGACTACGGATGAGAATATTCCGTCAGGCCGTCCGTATGGGCTTGGTGACCGCCAGCGTGTTCCGGCCCGTCCACATGGGCAGCAGCACGCAGTGCCGGTGTTTGCCGCCGGTCACGATCACCATGATGTCGTCGGGCCGGGTAGCGAGGTGGACGATCCCGTCCGAGGTGACGTTGGGGGACTCCCGCAGCAGCTCCTCGTCGCTCTTGGTCCCCTTGCGCCGGTCCGGGATGCTGGCGAAGGTGATTGTGGAATGCTCCCACAGATACTCTCGGACGTCCGCCCGGGTGATGCCGTCCCGCGCCAGGATCTCGGCGTCCTCGCTGCACAGGGCCACCAGCGGCGTGCCGCCGCCGAAGCTGCCCACGTCCAGGTGGCTGCCGCCGTGGTGCAGGGCGATGACCTCGGCCAGGGACGACAGCGCCTCCTGCCCGGTGCTGCCGGCGGTGTGCATGGGGATGAAGCCGTTGATGCCGCACACGGTCACGGCGCTCTGCTCGGGCTTGTAGCCCCGGCTCACGTGGTAGGGCTCCCAGGGGCTATTCTCCTCGTTCTCGCCGAAGCAGAAGCTGTACTTCCCCGGCCAGCCGAAGGTGGCGCGGTCGGTGTCGCCGGGATAGCCGCCGCCGATGGTGATGAGGATCAGGCGGATGGCCCGGCCGATGGTGGCGTTGGCGCGGTGGCCGGGGCCGAAAGCGCCGGCGTCGCAGTTGATGCCGATCTCGTTCCGGACCGGGCCGTTGACCAGCAGCGCCGGACCCGCGTACCCGGTGGTGGCCTGGACCCCGTAGAGGTTGAAGCGGGGCTCCATGATGCCTTCCACCGCGGCTAGGACCACCGGCAGGTACTCCGGCAGGCAGCCCGCCATCACGCAGTTGACGGCGATCTTCTCGACGGTGGCCGGCGCCCACTTGGGCGGCACCTGCCCGAGGATCTCCTGGGGGTCGCGGTGGGTGCCCGAGAGCATGCGCTCCACGCGCTCGCGGGTGGGCGGAACGATGGGCAGGCCGTCGCTGAGCTGGCGTTCCAGGAACCAGCCGTTGGCGGCCTCCAGCGAATCTTCCACCTCGATGACTTCGGAGACGAGCTTCACCTGTGATGTGTCAGTGGCCATGCGTGAAGGTTCGGGGGGTAGCGAATCGCCCGCGCAGCGCTACTCCGCCGCCCGGGCTTCAGCCCCCGGCGCGCCGGCTGCCGCCCCCTCACCCGGGTCGGCTTCCGTCAAGGTCTCGCGCACGGGCCCAATGGCGATCCTTGCGTCCTCGGCATGCTCGCCCGGCCGCGCGCCGCCGCTCGGGTGGTGCGGGATCTGCACCAGCGGCAGCTTGGGCATGCCGAAGAACGTCGCTTCCTTCCGCCCCAGCTCCATGAAGATGGTCTGGCAAAGAGTCACCGTGGGGGTGCCGCGCTTCTGGATCTCGATGGCGTCGTGGACACTCCACGACGTGCACGACCCTCAAGCACCCAGGCCGGTGACGACCGCGTCGCACCGGCTCAGCATCTCCTCGATCAGTTCCCCCGGCGCCGCATTCATGTGGCTGGGTTTCTTCCGCAGCAGCACCTCGGCGGCCCCGGTCTGCTCCTCGATCAACCGCGCCAGCTCCTCGAACATCGGGCTCGAGTTCGCCTGGCCGTTGTCGATGATCCCCACGACCTTCCCAGCCAGGCCCTCCAGCCCCGGAACCGGAGGATGGTTCTCCAAGAGCACGTCAGCCCTCGGATCGAGCATCTCAAGCTTTCCCATGAGGCCCTCCGTGAAACTCGTAATTGACCTGCGAACCTGCGCGACCTTACCGAACGGGGGTTCGAGTTGTCAACGGCAACCGTATCGTATCCGACGTTACTGGCTCGTGCTGGTGCTGTTTGTTGCTAGCGACCTTGGGGAATGGCCGGCTCCGCGACACTAGCGCTTCCTCACGGTCAATTTAGCTGGGACAAGAGAGTCCGGGCGGGGACAACCATGGGCGGCCCCGCCCCAGCAAAACAATCCGCATCCACGAAGTCAGCATCGACGACCGCCTGAAACGCGAACGGCACGTTGAGTTGATCCTGGTAGTACTTGAGCGTCCGGCTCATGGACTCGTCGCGGTACTTCACCTCGACGAGGAACCAAGGCTTTCCGTCGCGAGCCACCAGGAAATCCACTTCACGCTTCTGTTTGTCGCGCAGGTAACCGAGGTCGAAGCGACCGAGGCCCAGGTCGTTCCAGCCGTCCACGGCCTTGAGGAGGTGGCACGCAACGAAAGTTTCGGCCTTCTCCCCCACATCCTGGATGTCCGCCCAATCCCTCAGGTACCACTTGGGCTCCTTGCGCAGGGAACGGGAGACGTTATGGAACCACGGCCTGACGAGGAAGCCCAAGTGGAAGTCGCACAGGGCCGCGACCCAACGGCGGATGGTGTCCACCGAAACCCTCACCTCCCTGGCGAGGTTACCGTACACGAGTTGACGGCCGGACTGACGGCTCAATCGCTGGACCAGCACCTCCATCTGGTCGAGGTGCTGGACCTGAGTCAGGTCGCGGATGTCTTCCCGGACCAGTTGCGTGAGACGCAAGGACCGCCAGCGGCGGCTGAACCGGATGTCGCGTCGGAGGAAGGGCTCGGGATATCCGCCGTGAACCCAAAGGGCTTCGAAATCGGCTTTGTCGATTGCGGCGGGAGACCGAACGATTCGTTCCGCGTCGGGGAGTTCCCGGTTCACGGTTTCGGCCACTGAGAATGGGTGCATCCGATAGGAGAAGTACCGCCCCATGAGGCTGTCACCGCCGCGGCGGTAGACATCCAGACGGCTGCTGCCCGTGACGACAATACGCAGGCGGTCGCCGTAGGTGTCGAACAGACCTTTCAGAAACGGCTTCCAGTTCGGGAACTTGTGAAACTCATCGAAGAGCGCAACCGGCACGGTCGCCTGAAGGCGGTCAGTTCCCACCGCAGCCGCCAAGCTGGCCGGACCAGCCAGGATGAGTTCCCTGTCATCGAGGTTGTCCCAATTGCGGTAGCTGTCGGCATGACGCCGGCAGGTCGTGGTCTTCCCCACCTGCCTCGGGCCGCTGACGAACGCCATCTGCCGGTTGGCGGAAAGGTGTTCGGCCAGCAGGGAGTCGTAAAGGCGTGGCTCCGTACCCATGCTCAACTATTATCCATATGATCGTATTTTGGTCAAGACCATTCGATGAAGCCCCGTATCTTGGTCATCAATGGGTAGCTGTCAAAATTTTGGGGTTGACGGAGAGGTGACGGGAACCACACGCTACTGCATTCCTTCCGAGACAGACCAGTGGTCATCCAGTCGCCATAGCAGCCGAATCCACGCCCGTTCTCCTCATCCCCACAACCGCTCGCTCGCCAGCCTCGCGCCCTCCGACATGGCCTCGAACTTGGCCCAGACTATGTCCGGATGGATCTCCGGGACCTCCAGGGCCTGGGTGCCGAAGCCGCAGTCGCTGCCG
>JAPPNE010000081.1 GCA_028818775.1 Deltaproteobacteria bacterium
GCTGGAGAGCGGTCCCGAGTTGGGCACCCGGATGCCGAATTCGAATTTACCCATGCCTCGTGCTCCTAGGGTTCGGTGATGCCGATGCGGTCGTACTTCAGGTGGCGGTTGTACCAGTCCACCACCCCGCCGGCGATCTGGTCGAAGTAGTCGTTGTAGACCCCGTAGTGGGTGGTCTTCTTCAGCATGACGAGCTTCTTGGGCTCGCCCGCCTTCTCGTACATGCGGACGGAATGCTCCTCGGGCGTGGTGGCGTCGTACTCCACCGCGACGAACAGCACGCCCCGAGGCGAGATCTTGTGGACCACGTCCTCCGGGGCGTAGTCCAGGATCGCGTCGGCGCACTGCAGCGGCATCTGGTTGGGGATTTTGGAGGCGACTTCCTTCTTGATGTTGGTGGTCTTGCGCTCCGGGGTCTGGACCATGATCTCCTCGCGCGCCGCTACCAGCTCGCCCGAACCGTTCAGCACCCGCTGCCGGCGGTCTTCCTCGATGCGCTTGAGGTAGTCGATCCATTCGTACTCCCGGCGCATGGAATGGAGCCAGTCGCGGCCGTTGCAGACGCCGAGGTAGCACACTACGGCCTTGACCCGCTCGTCGGTGCCGCCCACCAGCACGGCGTTGCCGCCGCCGGTGCCGCCGGAGCCGTAGGTGGCGATGCGGTCGGAGTCCACGTCGTCGCGGGTCTCCATGTAGGTGATGGCGTTGCGGATGTCCTCGGCTTGCCAGGTGGGCATGACCCAGCCCTTCTGCGGGCCCTCGCTCTGCCCCCAGCCGCGGTAGTCGAAGCACAGGCACGCGTAGCCCGCCTCGCACAACCGCTCGAACATCAGGATGTAGTGCTTGGCGTCCTTGAGTCCCAGAAAGCCCGGACCCTGGACGATGCCCGGCCAGGGCTTTCCCTGGTCGCCGTCGGGCAGGTAAAGGGTCCCGTGGACCTTGTAGCCTTCGCTGTAGAAGTAGACGTCCTCTGTTCGCATGTGGTTCTCCCAGGGAGCCTCCGGTCGGGGGCGACGCGCCGGTCGCCGGCACGGCGCCCCCAGCCGCGGGCTTCCGGACCCCGACTCCTCCGCCTAGGCGCGCACCGCCGGCAGGACTTCCTTGCCCAGCAGCTCGATCTGCTCGTACCAGTCCTCGTAGCGGAACCGGAGGTCGTAGACGATGTGGTTGAGACCGCCTTCCTCGTAACGCTGCGTATCGCGGACGATGTCCTCCGGCGTGCCCGCCAGCAGCAGTCCCTCGATGTCCTTGAGCTCGGAGAAGGTCCCGGACGCGGGCTTGACCCAGGTGGGCTTCTTGTTGCCCTCGTTGATGAGACCGGGCGCGTTGACCTTGCTCACCGCGGTGTCCTTGTCCTTGGCGATGCTGGTGATGGGGATGGCCCCGGTGGTCACCATGGGCTTGCCGGCCTTGTCGCACAGGTCGTGCAGGTACTTGATGCACTTGTGGAACGTAGCCAGCGGGATCCGTCCGGGCATCCACCCGTCGCAGTAGTCCACGGCGCGCCGGCACGAGGCCGGGGTGCCGCCACCGTACCAGATGGGGATGGGGGCCAGGGGCGTGGGCTTCAGCTCGACGTCCTCGAAGGAGTAGTACTCGTCCTCGTAGTTCACCTTTTCGCCGGCCCACAGCCGACGCACGAGGTTGGAGTTGACCTTGGCCATGTTGAAGCGGTCCTCGCGGGTGTTCTTGAGCCCCGCCGCGGCGAACTCGTGCTGGAACGTTCCCGCGCCGATGCCCATGATTACCTTGCCGTCGGCCAGGACGCTCAGGGCCGCCATGCACTGGGCGAGGTGGATGGGGTGGCGGTGGGAGATCATCGTACCGGTCCCCAGGATCAGCTTCTTGCACACCGACGAAATCGCCGACAGGATCGCGACGCATTCGATATGGGTGTTGTCCGTGCCCTCCATGCCGTGGGGCTCGAAGACCAGGTGGTCACGGACCCAGACGGAGTCGAATCCCAACGACTCGGCCAGCTTCGATCCCTCGATGCACTTCTCCACCGATCCCTGATCCCCGAAATGGGGCAGCAACAGTCCGAACTTCAGTTTCGTCGCCATGCTCAAACCTCCTTGCGGCTTCCTTTGGATATTGACTTGGCTGGCTCGGGGAGGGACGCTCACCCGTCCCCGCAACCGGCTCGCCGGAAACAATTGGCCGAAACGGCGCCGTCAAGCGCCATTTCGATTCATCAACTTGGGGATGCTGTTGCTGCGAAGGACCATGAACAATGCGGCCGGGGAGGAGCATTGTTGGACCGCATCGCGGCAGTGACGCCCTGCACGATGTTCCGAGCCGAAAAACTTTTTATAGACTCCGCTCGCGAACACTGTCAAGCGTGTGCCCAGCGCGCCGGATCACAAGTCAGCCGCCGGCACAGGCTTAGGGTCGTGCAGCGACGAAGTCAGGTCCGGGAGCTGTGGGCGGGACGGTGAGGGTCACGGACACTCTTGCTCGCTCGTCACCGAGGGGGACCGCGGGCGGTCGAGGGCGGCGCGAGTCTGGGCGAGGTACGTGCGGCTGACCGGAACCATGTGTCCGCCCGTGAGCTGCAGGAACATGCGTTGGTTGCGCTTGGTCCAGCCGCTCACGTGTCGAAGCGAAACCCAATAGGATCGGTGTACGCGGATCCCCTCGTTGGCCAGTTCATTGATGGCGTCGGCGAAACGCATCAGCAGGGTGCAATGGCCGGTGGCGGTGACGACCTCCACGTAGTGGTCGCTCATCTTGAGGTAGACGACGTCCTCGCCGGCGTCCGCGGGCAGACGGCGAAGAAACGGAGACCGGGGTGCCGCGGTGTCCCGGTCGACCGCGACAGGAGACCCCGTGTAACCGTGGAGGGTGTCCGTCGGGGCCGGTTCGGGCAGGGTCTCGGTCCACGGATCACCGGCAGCCTCGTTCTTGAAACGTTGGCTGACCAGGTAGTGGACGACAGCCCCGCATATCAGGACGGAAAACGTCAGGAACAGGTACACGGTCGGCCAGTCGTCGCGTGCCAATATTGCAGGGGAAAGCAGTGTGTCGACGCCGTAGGCGATGGCCGTGGTTGTCGGCGTGGCGATGAACGTGGCCCCGACAACCGCCAGCGTAATGCCCAGCGGACTCCAGAACCGCGTGAGGTAGAGCGTGACCACGTACTCGGCGTAGCACAGGGGCACAGACAAGGCCGAGCACAGGCTGAGATAGACCGTGCGTTGGGTCCAGGTGAGTTCATTCGTGCCCAAGGGGCATATGACGGTGTACGCGCCCAGATAGAGACCCAACAGGATCAGGACCCTCTTGAAGATATAGGGGCTTAGTGCTTCGCGATACGCGGCTTCCCAAGGATGTCTCTTGTCGCCGTCCACCTCATCATCCGAAACCGACGAAGAGTACGAACTGCCCATGTTCCACCACTTCATTCGCTAGAAGGCTCTTCTCGGGGTAAACTTCTCTTCTCAGGATAAACTTATTTGACCGATCGATTATTGTCAACAGTGGATTTCGGACGCAGCCGCCCGCCTTCTTGTGGTAGGAGCGGAATTCGTCTAGAAAATGCACAGGTTAACGGACACGCTCGCCGCGCGGCGGGCAGGGAGAGGAAACGATGAGCGACTTTTATAGTGAATGGTTGAGCGCCACCGAACGGAACGAGCAGTTTGTCGAGAACGCGCCGCGAGTCGCGCGCCACAAGGAGCTGGAGTGGATCAAGACGCGGCAGGACGCCAGGGCTGCGTTGATGATCGCGCCCGAGAAAGGCTTCCCTACCGGCGGCAGCATGATGATGCGGGCGGAGATTCCCGTGGGATGGCACACCGGGCGTCACAGCCACGGCGAGGAAGCCATCTACGTCGAGAGCGGCACCGGTTTCATGGTGCTCGACGGGAAGCGCTATGACTTCGGGCCGGGCACGGTCCTCCACGTGCCCTATCGTTCCGAACACCAGTTGTTCAATACCGGCGACGTCCCGGTGGGGTACATATCCGGGCTCGCCTGGCACCTGGAGGCCTCCGTCTACATGGGCCGCATGGATCAGTTCGAGGACTGCGGCCCCAACGATTCGGCGGCGCTGGAGGCCATCGGACCGGAAGAATCACAGGACTGGCCGGAAGACGGCCGGCGCATCTCCATGCACCAGGACCAGCACGAGCTTTCGGCCGAGTCCAAGCACGGCGCCACCTACTTCCTCATGGGCCGCAGCGGCAACCGCAACGGCTTCAAGGCCACCGCCGCGGCCATCAGCTCCATCTTCGTCGAGCTGCCGCGTTCGAAGAGCCACAGCCACGCCCACCCCGAGGCGTATCTCTACGCGCTCATGGGAGCCGGCTACTCGGAGATCGGCGGCAAGCAGTACACCTGGGAGCAGGGGGACGCCGTCCACGTGCCCCCGGGCATGATGCACCACCAGCACTTCAACCCCAGCGACGGCGAGACCCGCGAGCTGCGCTTCGAGTTCGGGATCCGCTACTGGCTGGTGGACCAGTGGAAGGGGTACACCACCATCGACAAGCATCTGAAGGCCATGTCGATGGACGAGGACGACGAGGACAAGTAGCCCGGCCGTCAATCCGCCCGCGCGACAATCCGTTCCACGCGGACGCGCCGGGCGGGTTTCCGACGCGGGCGGCTACTCGCCGATCCCCGCCAGATCCAGCAGAAACGCGTATTCCAGGGCGATCTCGCGGTAGCGCTTGAAGCGTCCGGACGCGCCGCCGTGCCCGGCTTCCATGTTGGTCTTGAGCAGCAGCCGGTTCCCATCGGTCTTGGTGGCGCGCAGCCTGGCCACCCACTTGGCCGGCTCCCAGTACTGCACCTGGGAGTCGTGCAGGCCGGTGGTCACCAGCATGTGCGGGTAGTCCCTTGCCGCGACGTTGTCGTAGGGCGAGTAGGACAGGATGTAGTCGTAGAACTCCTTGTCATTGGGGTTGCCCCACTCGTCGTACTCGCCCGTTGTGAGGGGGATGTCCGGGTCCAGCATGGTGGTGACCACGTCCACGAACGGCACCTGCGCCACCACCCCCTTGAAGAGGTCCGGCCGCAGGTTCACCACCGCCCCCATCAAGAGGCCGCCGGCGCTCCCGCCCATGGCGAAGAGCCGTTCCCGCGACGTATAGCGCTGCTCGACCAGGTGCTCGGCGCACGCGATGAAGTCCGTGAACGTGTTCTTCTTCCGGAGCAGCCTGCCGTCCTCGTACCACGCCCGCCCCATCTCCTCGCCGCCGCGGATGTGGGCGATGGCGAAGACGAAGCCACGGTCGAGCAGGCTCAGGCGCGCCGAGCCGAAGCCGGCGTCGAGGCTGTGGCCGTAGGAGCCGTAGCCGTAGAGGAGCAGCGGGCGGCGGCCGTCCCGTTCCATCCCCTTGCGGTACACCAGCGAGATGGGCACCCGGGCGCCGTCCCCGGCGGTGGCGTGGAGCCGCTCGGTGCGGTAGTCGCCGCTGTCGAAACCGCCCAGCACCTCCTCCTGCTTGAGCAGGGTCTTCTCCCGCGTCACCATGTCGTAGTCGTAGATGGAGCTGGGCGTGGTCATGGAGGTGTAGCCGTAGCGCAGCACCGTGGTGTCGAACTCCGGGTTGACGCTGGTGCCGGCGGCGTAGGCGGGCTCGCCGAACTCCAAGTAGTGCTCCGACGAGCCGTCCCACGGCATGATGCGGATGCGCATCAGCCCGTCGTGCCGTTCCTCCAGCACCAGGTGGTCGCGGAACACCTCGAAGCCCTCCAGCAGCACGTCGGGGCGGTGCGGGATGACTTCCTCCCAGTGCTCCTTGCCGGTACGGTCCAGGGGCGTCGACACGAGCCGGAAGTTCCTGGCCTCGTGGTTGGTGTGGATGAAGAAGCGGTCCTCGAAGTGGTCCACGGCGTGTTCGTGTCCCCGTTCCCGCGGCACGAAGACGGTGAACGCGCCGGTGGGGTCGCCGGCGTCCAGGTAGCGGTACTCGCTGCTCAGGGTCTGGGAGGAGACGATCATCAGGTATCGCTTGGACTTCGTCTTGAACACGTGGGCCGAGAAGGTGTCGTCGGCCTCCTCGTAGACGAGCACGTCCTCCGCCGGATCGGTTCCCAGCACGTGGCGGTAGATGCGGCACGAGCGCAGGGTCTCGGGGTCCTGCTTGGCGTAGAAGAGGGTGCGGTCGTCGTTGGCCCAGGTGACGTTGCTGGTCACCTCCGGGATGACGTCGGGCAGCGTCTCGCCGGTGGCGAGGTCCTTGAAACGGATGGTGTAGATGCGCCGCCCCTGGGTATCCTCCGTGTACGCCAGCAGATCCTGCCCGAAGCTCACCGCGATCCTCCCCACCGAGAAGAACTCGTGGCCCTCGGCGAGCGTGTTGACGTCGAGCATCAGCTCTTCCGGGTTCTCCAGGGACTCGCGCTTGCGCGCGTACAGCGGATACTCCCGGCCCTCCTCGAAACGGGTGTAATAGTAGTAGTCGTCCCGCCGGTAGGGCACGGACATGTCCGTCTGCTTGATGCGTCCCTTGATCTCCTCGAACAGGGACTCCTCAAGCCCCTGGACGTGGGCCATGACCTCCTTGGTGTGGGCGTTTTCCGCCTCCAGATAGGTCACGGTGTCGGGGTTGTCCCGTTCCCGCAGCCAGTAATAGTCGTCGGTGCGCACGTGACCGTGTTGCTCGAGTCTCTTGGGAACGATCTTGGCGGTGGGTGGATTGAGGGTGCGTTCCATGCGTCCACCTTAGCAGAATTCGCCGCGCCCACGAACGCGGCGCGCTCTCGCATTCCGTCGCCAAAGGCTGTAGTGTCGCGTCTGGCCTGTGCGCAACCGGAAAGGACACCGGGAGAGGAGGGCGTCATGGTGACCAGGGCCGTCAAGGAGTTCGAAGTCCATCCCTACGTGCAGTTCATGAGCGACCGGTTCGGCGCGTATGACCGCTGGATCGAGTCCGAGGGGTTGCCGGTGGTGAGCGGCTCCCACGTCCAGGACGTGCGCCGCATGGAGTTGGGCGCGTGGCCGCGCCGTGGCGGCAAGGGCGCCTACCTGTCGTTCTCGGACCAGCGCGTGGCCGACGGCTACGTGTGCGAGATCGCCGCGGGGGCAAGCCTCGAGCCCCAGCGGCACCTGTTCGAGGAGATCGTGCTCATCACCCAAGGGCGCGGCGCGACCACGGTGTGGTACGATGAGGCGCGCAAGCGCACCTTCGAGTGGGAAACCGGGAGCCTGTTCGCCATCCCGCTGAACGCCTGGCACCAGCACTTCAACGCCAGCGGCCGGGAACCGGCGCGCTACTTCGCCCTCACCAGCGCCCCGGTGGTGTTCGAGCTCTACCGGGACCCGGGCTTCATCTTCAACACGGACCACGTCTTCAAGGACCGCTTCGACCCGGCCCAGGAGGACTTCTTCAGCCGCGACGGGAAGTACAACACCGACTATTACGGCGGCATCCTGGAGAACAACTTCATCAGCAACATCCGCGACATCAAGCTGGTGCCGCGGGAGAAGCGCGGCAAGGGCAACCGCAACATGTACATCCACATGGCCGGCAGCACCATGCTCGCCCACGTCTCGCAGTTCCCGGTGGGGACCTACAAGAAGGCCCACCGGCACGGCCCCGGCGCCCACATCTACATGCTCGACTCCACGGGCTACTCGCTCATGTGGCAGGAGGGCGAGAAGCCCCAGCGCTTCGACTGGCAGGAAGGCACGGTGATGTCGCCGCCGGCGGGGAGCTGGCACCAGCACTACAACACGGGCCCCGAGCCCTGCCGGTTCGTGGCCCTGCACGCCTCCACCGCCGTTCAGGGCGAGGAGCGGGGCGTCGAGCAGATCGAGTTCGAGGACGAGGACCGGGCGTTGCGGCAGATGTACGAAGACGAGTGCGCGCGCAACGGCGTCACGGCACGGATGTGACGAAAGGAGCAGTCATGAGCGAGAGCACGCCCAGGAAAGCCCGTGCCATGGGCATCAACCACGTGGTTCTGGAGGTAGGGGACCTGGACGAGGCGTTGGAGTTCTACGGCGCCATCTTCGACTTCACCCTGCGCGGCCGGAGCGACCACAACGCCTTCATCGACCTCGGCGACCAGTTCATCCAGTTGAGCCTGGGCAAGACCCAGGAGGCCGACGGGAAGCGCCACTTCGGTTTCGTGGTAGACGACCGGGAGCCGGTGCGCGCCGCCCTCGATCGCCTCGGCGTCGAGCCCCTGGACCAGCGCCTCAACTTCCGCGACCCCTGGGGCAACCGCATCGAGGTGGTGCCCTATGACGACGTCCAGTTCTCCAAGGCGCCCAACGTGCTCAACGGCATGGGCCTCGGCGGACTGAAGAAGACGACTGGCGCCGTCGAGGAACTCACCAAGAAGGGGATGGCGCCGAACTGACGTCCGGCGCCACCAAGCCCGTCTTCAGGGTTTCGGCTTCTTGAAACCCGTCAGGATTTGCAGGTACTCGCGGATGTCCGGCGCCATGGTGTCGAAACCGATCAATGCCTTGCGGATCTCCTCGGGCGACACGTAGTCGACCGCGAGGTCCGCTTTCTTGGCATCGGCGAGGAAGGCGGAATTCTCCGTCACGGACTTGAACGCCTTTTGCAGGATCGCGACCCGGTCCTTGGGCGTGCCCGGCGGCAGCGTGAAGATGCGCGTGATGCCGTTCTGCAGGTTCCAGACCTTGAACGCCTCCAGGTTCTTGCCGGTCAACACATCCTGGAACAGCGGCAGGTCCTTGACCTCGGGGTTGCCGCGCCGCTGGGCGATGATGAACGGAATGAGCTTCCTGTCGCCGGTGTTGTCGAGCATGCTGCGGGCCGTGATCCTCATGGAGTCCCAGGTCCAGCACGCGCCGTCCACCTCGCCCTTGTCCATGGCCAACCGCACCCGGGCGGTGCCGCCGTACCCCGTGATGCTCTTGAACTTGGTGCCCAGGTCCCGGTTCAGGAACAGAAACGGGTCGGTGGTGATCCCCGGGGCGCGTGTGCCGCCCATCTTGAGCTCCCGCCCCGACTTGACGATGTCGTCCAGTGTCTTGAGTCCGGTGCGCCCCATGATCGCGCACGCCACCGCGTCCCGCGTCGGCACCCCGATGATCTCGAAACGCCGGGGAACGATCTTCACCTTCTTGTCGCCCATGGCGTGGGCCAGCACCAGTCCCGGACTCCACACCCCCAAGGTCAGCCCGTCGGGTTTGGCCTTCTTGTAGATGAAATTCGCCGTCACCAGGCTCCCCGCGCCGGGCAGGTTCTGCACCACCGGGGTCGGACTCCCTGGAATGTACTGCCTGATGTAGCGGGCGACGAAACGGGTGTAGGTGTCGTAGCCCCCGCCCGGCGAGAAGCCCACCAGCATGCGCAGGTTCTTGCCCTTGTAGAATTCCTCCGCCCCCACCGCGGCATGGCCCAGGACGAGCCCCAGCACCACGGCCAGCGACATGATCATGCGAATCATCGGCAACCTCCTTGGAGTAATTTCCGGTCTTGCGCCCGATTGGACCGGCTACCCGTAACAGCGTGCTTTTCGTGTGTCAACCTGCGGTGTTCACGCGGCCATTAAGCCTTTGAGTACTGGGCATGGGGGTGACCGCCTCTTCCGAGACTTGGGCGGTACGTTCGCGAACTACCCTTTGAATGAACAAGATCAGGGGTTCAGGACGACGCGGCTCAGCCGACGCCAACGACTGTCTTGGCGCAGACTGGGTTTTGCCTCCCCGATTGCCTCGACGACGAGATCCAGCTTGTAAGGTACTTGATCGGGATCGTCCGGAACCAGCTTGTCAATAAGGGCCAGCGTGGCATCCGGGAAACGCGTTGCCGGCGCGTCGTCCGCCGCCAAGTCTCCCTGGCCCAGGGGAATGGCAAACAGGCCGCCCTTACGGATCGGGATGAGATGTGGCGATATGGTACGAACCACCTCCGGGAACATGTCTCCAGCGTTTTCCACGAGATCCGCGAATCGACGCGATGTCTCTTCCGTCCGAAAGCGATCCTCCCGTGGACAAGCCTTTTCTACGAAAGGCTTGCCAAAGCGGCGCCACTTCTTCGGGTCGCCGTCGAGCACCGTGTGGTTAAGGAAGTCGATGCTGTGCGC
The DNA here is from genome assembly GCA_028818775.1 of Deltaproteobacteria bacterium. Lineage (NCBI taxonomy): Bacteria > Pseudomonadati > Myxococcota > Myxococcia > Deltaproteobacteria bacterium. Next base: position 10,018 of record JAPPNE010000081.1, read on the forward strand.
ACGCCCCGCGTCATTAGTTTCTTGAAGCGCACGACGAGCTTCGTCGTAAGAGACGTACGCCGAATTCTTCCGTCGCCAAAAACATGCCAGGACGAGAAACTCGTGAAGGCGGAGAAATGCCTCGTCCGACCAACCCCATCTCGACGCATGGGCGAACACGTTCAAGAAGTGCGGCTTCAGTAATGAGAACAGAGAGGGGGGCTCGGACGGAACCGTGGAGTTGGCCGGACGAGCTGGGTCATCGTCAAGGCCATACTCCAGGAGAGGATCAAAGTCCGGTTGTGCACCGACGGGATCGCGACCAATGTCGCCGTACCGGACACGGTGGTCAAACACGCAAAGCCATTCGCCGGAGGGTGGCCGATCGGCATCCGCGAACAGCTTGGCACCAACGTCAGTTCTGACGAGTGACGCGACCTGACCACGTTCATGCGGGGAGAGTTTTCGCGGCCCCCTTCTTGCGAGATCCACGACCGTCCGGCGCCAAGCCAAGGGATCGTCTGCTCGATCCGCCCAAGCAGAAAGAGTGCTCCACAGTGCCGTATGGCTGTCCGTAGAGGGGTAGGCTAGAGCGCGGACTCCGCTGTCACGCCAGCGAGGCTGGACTTCTTCCTGGGCACCGCTGTCGAATGCAAAGAGTCTAACGGCACGACCTTGTCCGCCAGCGTGAAGGCCTTGAAGGAGGTATCTCACCGGTGGATCATTGGCGGAGTACCCAAGCAGTACGACGATATACTGGTCGAGCAGGGCGCTTACGAAACGGGTGGCCCAACCCTCCGCCAAGTACGCCCGCCCGAAGTCAGAACTGCTGACGACGAGATTTTGGCGACCCTCGCCGCGGTTGATCCTGTTGTCTATCCGTCCGTGGAGATAGACATGCCGTCGAATGACTGCATGCCGGTCAGATCCGGTAGCGCAGGCGCGACGTGGGTCTTCAATCTTTGTTGGCCGGCTTTTTCGAACAGGCGATCGAAGTTGGTAGTGACGATCTGAGGCTTGCCGTTGCTGCTCCGTGACAAGCGAAGGACCGTCTCATGAGTCGACAAATTCGCGCCGCGCGGCGTCTTGAGTCTCTTGGCGATCAGGTAATCAACCTCGCTCGCGGGGTATTCTTGCTGAAGCAAATTGAATATCTGATCGAGGGAGGGACGGGCTCCGACAGGGATCGTCTTGTCTTCCCACATCGACAGCATCTTCCGCGACTGAGCGTTGGCGGATGCACCGAGTTGTTCGACGACGAACTTCGCCAAATCCCGAAAATCCGGCATTCCGGAAGGATAGGAGACCCCGGCGCCGCACAGGAAAACGACCTGCCCGTTGTCCCGTTCTTCGAGCAACTCGTCGGGGATGTTTGGTCCTTCCGGAAGGAAGCGCATCGTTGATCAAATCGGGTGGGCTTACTGTGCTGCTCGACTGGGTTGCGGCAGGAAGTATGGGTTTGATCAGTTCGCCGGATCTACCGCGGCGGAGACGCGGGCGATTCGGTGGTTCTTGACTTGGTGTTCGATGACGTACGGCGAAACACCATATTCCACCGCCAACTCGTCGATGTCGTCGGCATCGACGACAGGTTGCGGGATTCTGTCTCGTAGTCCAGAAGCGGGCGCGAGAAACTCGGCTGCGAAGGCACGGTTGCGTTGTTGCCGCTCCGAGTAGGTCTTCGTGAGCAGCGTATCGAAGTCCGGCGACAGCAAGACTTCCCCGAGGGCGCGGCAAAAATGAAAACGTTGGCTGTCGCCACGAAGTGCCCGCAAAGCAAACGCCGGGCTCCCGTCGTCCGTGCGGGTGATGATGCCGTCTACCAGCGCCGGCCAGCCGCTTGAGGCCGCCAGCGGTCTGGTTACTTTGCGGATTGAACCAGCATCTTCGCCGAGAGCTTCCGCCAAGTGCGGCATGGTGGGCAATGGTTGGCCGTCTAGATTCAGGTGTTGGCGGAGCCGCCGCGCGCAGTTGTACCCAGCGTGCCACGGGTACCCGACACCCCGAGGCTGTGCGTCAGGGAGAAATTCAAGGTGTTCGTGAAAGATGCCCAAGGATAATGGTACTGCGATTTCATCGGGATAGGCTTCATGACGCAAGGATAGAATGCGGTGTAGAGGTAGGCTCCGGTGTTTCTTTGTCCTCCACAACGCGTCTGCAATCCCGAACCATTCCTCGTCCGAGTCTTCCGCATTGACGGCGGGAACGGCTTCGCCCAGCAATCTACCCAGACTGTCTGCGAACATGATCACCCAGTGAGACTGGCGGTCGTCGAGAGCGTAGGGATCCCAACCCAACCCGGCGGCTGTTTGGCAGAACTGTGCTTCGTCCTTGTCCGCCGTTTGGATTGCTTCCCATTCTTCCTGGAGGAAGGTGCCGTCGACGCCCATAGATACAAGCCGTCGGATCACCCGGTCAATGACGTCGGCGCAACGTTCACGAAACTCGTCGCTGTCCATCCACAGTTCGCCCTGTTCCAGGAACTCTACCTTGGTCCAAGGGCTTTGGTCCCGTTTCCAGGTGAGATGGGTCCAAGAGCCGGAGGAAACGACATCAAGGCTGGGGAATGCATACCCTTCTCGGTTGGCGCCGAGCGAATGTCGGCGATGGAAGTCGGGATTTCCTTCCTTCGCGGGACTCCCGAACTCGTGTGTCAGGAACCACCAGTTGGTAACCAGCCACTCCGCCAAGGGGTAGATCGGGACGTAGACAAAGTCACGGACGGTTTTCGCCCGGGTATCCAGTACACGGGTCACAACCGAGTCGGCGGCCTTGATCTGCAGCGAAGCCCAAGTCGCGCACAACTCCGGTCCCCTGACCCCTTCTGCGTCGACCCAATCAAATTCAATGCTAAGTGGCGGCATAGAGCGACTCGATGCCCTTCGGCCATTCATCAATGTCCAGCGGATATCCCTTGTATGAACCGCTCCCGCGGTTCACCAGCCGAGCCTCAAAGACAGTGTCGCCGTGCATGTACCACACATAACGCGGGAATTCTCCCTCCCACGGAGAGCCGACAGCCCCCCGGCGAATCGCCGACCGCAGCCATTCAGAGACCATTTCGCGGTCCGTGACGTCCCGAGGACAGCAAGAAGCGTCTGCGCGGAGTTGAGGCTGGCCCGCGAAGCTTGGAATGTCTTTGTGCTCCCTGCTTCCCTCGCGCTGCCAAGCGAAACCGAAGGGCGGGTACAGCAGAACTGCGCTAAGCGTTCTTGGTAGTCTCGTTCCGGACGGTCTCGTTGAGGGAGCCGGTGCGGTAGCCCTGGAGGTCGATGCTGACGTAGGTGAAGCCGGCGTCCTTGAAGCGCCGGAGGATCTCCTCGCGCACGTCCGGACGCAGCAGCTTGTCGAATTCGTCCGGCGCCACCTCGATGCGCGCCAGCTCGTCGTGGTAGCGCACCCGGTGGACGCGGAAACCAAGTTCGCGGAGCACCCGCTCGCAGCGGTTCACCTGGGTGAGCTTCTCGGGGGTGATGGCGGTGCCGTAGGGGAATCGGCTGGAGAGGCACGCCAGGGCGGGCTTGTCCCAGACCCGGAGCCCCATGCGCCGGGCGGCCTCGCGGATGTCCGCCTTGGTGAAGCCCAACTCGTCCAGCGGCGAGCGCACGCCGCGCTCGCGCGCCGCTTTCCGGCCGGGACGGTGGTCGCCGCGGTCGTCCAGGTTGAAGCCGTCGAGCACATGCGGGATGCCCAACGCCGCGGCCTCGTCGATGGCCTTGCCGTAGAGTTCGGTCTTGCAGAAATAGCAGCGGTTGACGGGGTTGGCGGCGTAGCGCGGATCGTCCAGTTCGTAGGTGTCGATGAGCAGGTGCCGGGCGCCGATGCTCTCCGCCAGGCCGCGGGCGTCCGCTCCCTCCTCGGGCGCGAGGCTGGGAGAGACCGCGGTGAGCGCCAGGGCGTTGTCCCCCAGTACGTTCACCGCCTCGGCCAGCAGGTAGCCGGAGTCGACGCCGCCGGAGAAACAGACCACCACGTGGCCCATTTCCCGCAGCAGCGCCTGAAGCCCGGTTACCTTTTGCGCCAGTTCGGCGTCCTCGAAAGGGTGATGCCCTAGCTCCGCTCCGTGAGCCCCCCGCACCCCTCCGTCATTCCCGCGAAAGCGGGAATCCAGGAAGGGTGGTGTGAAGGAGCCCTTCATCGACGTCAGGACCGATGTCCTCGCCCTACGGCGTCGACTTCACCTTCGGCCGCTCCAGCAGCGAGTCGCGCCAACGCTTGACGTTGGGCAGGTCCTCGGTGATGGACGTCCGGTAGGAGTCCTCACGGGTGAAGAACGGGATGTAGGTGATGTCCGCCAGCGAGTAGTCGTCGACGATGTAGTCGCGGCCGGCCATGCGTTTCTCCAGCGTCTCCAGGTGCTCCCGCAGGCGCCTCTTGTTCTTCTCGACCTCGTGGTCGTGGCGGATGTTGCCCGCCGCGGCCTGGAGCCGGGTGTTGCAGAAGTCGATCCAGATGCGCACCTCGGCGCGCTTCGTCAGGTCCTTGGGCATCAGCGGCACCTCGGGGAACTTCTCGTCCAGGTACTCGTTGATGACCGCCGATTCGTAGATCACCGCGTCTCCGTCCACCAGCACGGGGACCTTGCCGTAGGGGTTCAGCGTGACCAGCTCTTTGGACTTGTTCTTGAGGTCGCACTCGACCAGGTCGTAGGGGATGTCTTTCTCTGCCAGGACAAGCCTTGTCCTGTGGGCGTACGGTCAAGGACCGTAGGACAGTAGTCGCAACATGTCTTCCTCCTTCGAAGCCGCGGCCCGCTCCAGTGCCGGCCGCCGTTCGGGCGGGCTCGAAACCTGCCCCCGTTCCAAATCTATGCGATGATCGGCTCCTTCACCGGCGTATGGCTGGGGCGCCGCGGCACCCGCGTGCGCGGCTTGCCGTCCACCTGGGAGTTGCCCGCGCCGAACAGCAGCAGACGGTCTCCGCCCGTGTTGCACAGTTGGTAAGGCTGGCCCGATTTCAGCAGGATCGTGTCGTGGGGATTCAGGACGAACTCGTCCTCGGGCGTCCGCACCGTGCACTGGCCTTCGAGGACCATGAAGATATGGTCGTCATTTTCGTGGTAGTGCATGTCGTCCTGCATGTTCGCTTCGCAGTTGATGGTCCAGTAATAGGCCAGGTCCGTGCGCCACAGCTTGAGATGGCGGACCTCCGGGTTTGCCTTGGCCTCCTCGATGGGGTTCTTCACCTCGTACATGCGCCTGTCCTCCTTCCGACTCCGGGGTGGCGGCTACTTGTTCGCCACCAGCTTGCCGTGGGTGCCGTCGCAGTAGGGCCGGGTCTTCGACCGCCAGCACGAGCAGATGGCCATGGTCCGGGGCCTGTCCACGGTGATCTCCCGCGGCGTGATGGACGTCACCTTGTGCGAGCCGTCGCAGAACGGGAAGTTCTGGGTGCGCCCGCACATGCAGTAGAACCGGCTCGGAGACTCCTGCCGGACGATCACCGGCTCGATCAGATCATCGTACGCCAAACCCATGCGAGGTCCTCCCTTGGTACGTGCGCCTTCGGTCAACCGGGAAACCACTTGATCCGCTGACCACCGACGCCTCAAACATATACTCCAGTTTGCCGCGGAGAGCCAGACGAAGGCCGTGCCGTATCTGCCACGGTCACACCAGCAGGCCCATGACCGTACCGGCGTCGACGACATGGAGACGGTGCTCAGTGTCCTCGGGCATCCGCTCCGGAACGAACAGCGCCTGGTGCAGCTCGATATCCTCGGCTCCCGCAAGGTCGCCGAGGTGGACGGGTACGTCCGCGCCGGGGACCTTGACCGGCTGCGTCGTCCACTTGGCCTCGCCCACCAGCAGTCGCTTGCCGTCCACCGAGCGTGCGACGATGTCGAGTTCCGGGGCGTTGCCGCGCCAGTATCGCAGCGCCGGCTCCCACGGACCCAGCCGGCCCAGGGTCGTATCGGAACGGTGAAGAAGGGGCACCGCGCTGCGGCACAGCTCCTCCCAGGCAAGAGCCTCAAGGCCGCGCCGGTGCCGCTGCCAGTACGCGAGCCGCGTCTCCGGGGGCGCGGCGGCCAGGGCCGCCCGATGCGGGGCGACTACCCGGAACCACAGGCGCAGAAAGGGATCGTCGATTCGGTAGAGGCTGCGTTTGCCGGACTTCGGGTCGGTTCCGAACGGCGTGTCGCGGCGTACGAGACCCATCTCCGCGAGTGAGGCGAGTGGCCGCGACAGACTGGAAGCCGGCTTGCCGAGACGGCCCGCGATCTCGCTGACCCGGTGCGCCCCGTTGCCGATGACGTCCAGCAAGGGGCGCAACGCCGTGGCCGGAGGGGTCTCCTCCCGCAACAGCCGATCAGGTTCTCCATGAAGCGGACCCGCGGGGTCGAGAACCAGAGCGTCCAACGCGGCTTCGATGTCGTTTCCGAACGGTTCGGCAAGCTCCCAGTAGCGAGGTATGCCTCCCCATAGCGCATAGACGGTCACCAGGTCGCGATGCCTGTCGAAGGGGAAAGCCTCGGCGAGATGCCCCGGCGGCAAGGGGCCGACCGCAAAGGCTTCGGCAGCCCGGCCGTAGAGCGGCGCCGTGGAGTCGAGTATCACGCTGTGCATCATGCGCTGACTCGATCCGCACACGGCCAGCCGCAACCGCCGCTCCGGGCGGTCCAGCCAGTTCTGCAAGACTCCGGGCAGCGCGGGGTCCGCCTCGATCAGATAGGGCAGCTCGTCGAGCACCCACGGCCCCTCCCAGCCGGCGCGGTCAGCCTCGGCCGAAACCCGCGTTAAAAACGAGCGCCAGTCCGGGTACTCGACGTCGGCAAACCCCGGGAATCGTTCAGCGACGGCCGTCGCCAAGTAGCGCCGCTGCACGGGCGAGGACGACTGATCCGCCACCGTATACAGGCCGTCGTGACCCTGCGACCACTCGATGAGCAATCGCGATTTCCCGATCCGCCGGCGTCCCCAGATGACCGCGAAAGCGCCGGCCCGGGACAACACATGGTCCAGCCGCTCCATTTCGTGGCGACGGTCGAGGAACTGCATTGTCTTATTATGCTGAAAAACATTATGTTATTCAACATAATAATCAAGAAGCGCTGACATATTTCAGCGAATCCACCAGCCCCGAAGACGAAGCCTCCCGGTTGTCTTTCAGGCTGACGCGCCGGCCTCGGTATCCACTTGGCCTGACACCGCCTTTCGGAAGATCTCGTTCAACCGCGCACGAATGGCCTCCGGTTCCAGAAGGCGGGGCGTCCCAGGCCCGAGAAGGCTTCACCGTGCGGCGGGAGTGTTGGCCGACCTCCTCACCCCTGGATTCCCGCTTTCGCGGGAATGACGATTCAGGGGGTTGTTGCCTTTCTCAGATGGGGTTTGACACAGCCTGTTTCACGGGAATGACGGGTCGGCCTTTCGTGCCCTGAAGTTGTCGTGGGTGCCCTTAGTTGACACCCCTCAACCCATATATTACGCTGCCTTCCCAGCCTCCGCATGACTCTCCTGACAGGACCGTGCGCGGCATTGTGACCGATTGACCATGGGTAGCGAGACGCTCTGGCCGCTGGGTCTGTACTTTCTGATTGCTCTCGTTGTGGCGGGAAGCATGATCGGGTTGTCGTTCGTCCTGGGCGAGCGGCACAAGGACCGCGCCACCGGGCAGCCGTACGAGTCGGGCATCCTCTCCACCGGCTCGGCGCGCGTGCGCCTGTCGGTGAAGTTCTACATCGTCGCGATGCTGTTCGTGATCTTCGACCTCGAAGCGGTATTCATCTTCGCCTACGCCGTGGCATACGAGGAGGTGGGCTGGGCCGGCTACGCCGGCATGGTGGTGTTCGTGGCGATTCTGGTGGTGGCGCTGATCTACGAATACCGCATGGGCGCGCTCGACTGGGAGCCCATCCGTCTGAGGCGGGCCAAGGCCGGTCGGGAAAGGATCGGCACTTGATGCAATGGTCGCTGTCCAAACCCCAGGCCGCGGAGCCGCAGAGGGGCGCCTTCGACGACGCCATACGGCGGCTTCTGGTGATGGCGCGCCTCGAGGACTTGGTGCGGTGGGGGCGCAAGAACTCCATGTGGCCGTTCCACTTCGGGCTCTCCTGCTGCTTCGTGGAAATGGCCACGAGCCTCACCAGCAAGTTCGACGTCGCCCGCTTCGGCGCCGAGGTCATCCGCGGCACGCCGCGGGAGGCGGACGTCATCGTGATCGCCGGCACCCCCTTCATCAAGATGGCGCCGGTGGTGCGGCGCCTGTACGAGCAGATGATGGAGCCCCGCTGGGTGATCTCCATGGGCGCGTGCGCCAACTCCGGCGGCATGTACGACATCTACAGTGTGGTCCAGGGGGTGGACAAGATCCTTCCCGTGGACGTGTATGTGCCGGGATGCCCGCCCGCTCCCTGGGCCTTCCTGGAGGCGTTGACCCTGTTGCAGAAGGCCGTGGGCAACGAGCGCCGGCCCCTGAGCTGGATGGTGGGTCCCCAGGGCGTGGAGAAGGCGGTGCTGCCCGCCATGCGCGACGTCAAGCGGCCCGACCGGGTTCGCGCCACGAGCCTGCGCACGCCGGACGAAGTCTAGTGTCCTGTCTCACAAATGGCGTTGTGAAGATGCGCGGGCATTTTTGTCGTCGGCAAGGCGCGATGACGAGCAGTGGCGGGCACCACGCGAGGAAGACCCCTGGGTCAAGCCCGAGGGTGACGTAACGCAGCCGACGGCGAAAAGGACCCGCAGATTCATGACGCCATTTGTGGGACAGGACACTAGCCATGAGTGACGCCCCCGCCGCGGTCGCGGAGCTCGAAGGCCGCTTCGGCGCCGATGCCTTCACGGTGCAGGAGACCCGTTCCGGCTTTCCCACCCTGTGGACGTCACGGGACAACCTCCCGGCTTTCCTGAGGTTTCTCAAGACCGAGGTGCCGCGCCCCTTCGGCACGCTGTACGACCTCACCGCCATCGACGAGCGCTTCCGCAAGCACCGCGACGGCCAGCCCGAGAGCGATTTCACCGTCCTTTACCATCTCCTTTCCTACGAGCGGAACGAGGACCTGTGCATCAAGGTGGCGCTGCCGGACGGCGACGCCGCGCTGCCCACGGCCACCGGTCTGTGGCCCTCGGCCAACTGGTACGAGCGCGAGGTGTGGGACATGTTCGGCGTGCGCTTCGACGGACACCCGGCGCTGCGCCGCATTCTCATGCCGCTCACTTGGGAGGGCCACCCGCTGCGCAAGGAGCATCCGGCCCGGGCCACGGAGATGGGTCCGTTCCAGCTTCCCGACGAACGTCAGGACCGGGAGCAGGAGGCGCTGCGCTTCCGCCCGGAGGACTGGGGCATGAAGCGCACCCGCGAGGGGTCGGACTTCATGTTCCTGAACGTCGGCCCGCAACACCCCGGCACCCATGGGGTCATCCGCATCATCCTGCAGCTCGACGGCGAGGAGATCGTCGACTGCCTGCCCGAGATCGGCTTCCACCACCGCGGCGCCGAGAAGATGGGCGAGCGCCAGTCGTGGCACTCGTTCATCCCCTACACCGACCGTATCGACTACCTCGGCGGGGTCATGAACAACCTGGCCTACGTCCTGTCGGTGGAGCAGTTGGCCGGCATCGACGTGCCGCACCGCGCCCAGGTGATCCGCGTGATGATGTGCGAGCTGTTCCGCATCGCCAGCCACCTGGTGTGGTACGGCACCTTCGCCCAGGACGTGGGCTCTCTCTCCGCGGTGTTCTACACGTTCAACGACCGCGAGCGCATCTTCGACATCGTCCAGGCGGTGTGCGGCGGACGCATGCATCCGAGCTGGTTCCGCATCGGCGGCGTGGCCCACGACCTGCCCAAGGGCTGGCAGGCCATGGTGCGGGACTTTGTCAACTACATGCCGGACCGGCTCGCGGAATACGACAAGATCGTGATGCAGAACCGCATCTTCAAGGCGCGCACCCAGGGCATCGGCGCGTACACCGCGGAGGAGGCCATCGACTGGGGCGTCACCGGCCCCGGCCTCCGCGCCTGCGGCTACGAGTGGGACTTCCGCAAGAAGCGGCCCTACTCGGGCTACGACCAGTTCGACTTCGACGTTCCCATCGCCCGGAAGGGCGACTGCTACGACCGCGCGCTGGTGCGCGTCGAGGAGATACGCCAGAGCCTGCGCATCATCGACCAGTGTCTCAAGAACATGCCCGCCGGGCACTACAAGTCGGATCATCCCCTGGCCACGCCGCCGCGCAAGGAGCGCACGATGCACGACATCGAGACGCTCATCAACCACTTCCTGAGCGTGAGCTGGGGGCCGGTGATCCCGGCCGGGGAATCCTTCGTGGGCATCGAGGCCACCAAGGGCAACAACGGCTACCGCCTGGTGAGCGACGGCGGCACCATCCCGTACCGGGTGCGCATCCGCACGCCGTCCTTCGCCCACATGCAGATGATCCCGCTCATGAGCCGCGGCGTCATGGTGCCGGACCTGCTGGCGATCCTGGGCAGCATCGACTTCGTGCTGGCGGACATAGACCGATGAAGGACGCGAAGCGAAGTCGAAGGGCGACGACGACATGCTGACGCAAGACGAGCGCGAGAGGATCCGGGCCGAGGCCGCCCACTACGACCACCCCCAGGCCGCGTGCGTGGAGGCGCTGAAGATCGTCCAGGAGCACCATCGCTGGGTGTCGGACGAGCACCTGAAGGAAATCGCCGCGCTGCTGGACATGAGCCCGGAGGCGCTGGACAGCGTCGCCACCTTCTACAACCTGATCTTCCGCAAGCCGGTGGGCGAGAACGTCATCCTCCTGTGCGACAGCGTGAGTTGCTGGATCATGGGTTACGAGGGTATTCGTGCCCATCTCAAGGAACACCTCGGCGTGGAGTTGGGGGAGACCACCGCGGACGGCAAGTTCACGCTGCTCCCCATGGCTTGCCTGGGCACCTGCGACCGGGGGCCGGCGATGATGGTGGGGAACGAGCTGTACCGCAACCTGGACAACGACAAGGTGGACGAGATACTTGCCCGCTACCGGCATCCGTCGGGTGCCTGACCGGACTGGACGATATGGCGAACGGATCATCCATGGACAAGCCCCTGACCGGGGACCTGCTGCCCGACGGCAGCGTGCTGGACCTCGCGGCCTACGAGAGGGTGGGCGGGTACGAGGCGCTGCGCAAGGTGCTCAAGGAGATGACCCCCGCCGACGTCCTCAAGGAGGTGACGGACTCCAGGCTCCGGGGGCGCGGCGGCGCGGGCTTCCCTACCGGCCAGAAGTGGAGCTTTGTGCCCATGGGCGACAACGCGCCCACGCCCAAGTACCTGGTGGCCAACGCCGACGAGATGGAGCCGGGGACCTTCAAGGACCGCCTGATCCTGGAAGGGAACCCGCACCTGCTCATCGAGGGGATGATCCTTTCCGCCTACACCATCCAGGCCACCCAGGGTTACATCTTCCTGCGCTGGGCCTACAAGCTCGCGGCGGAGCGCATCACGCGCGCGCTGGCCGAGGCCTACGACAAGGGCTACCTGGGCCGGAACATCCTGGGCTCGGGCTACAGCTTCGAGCTGCACCTGCACACCAGCGCCGGACGCTACATGTGCGGCGAGGAGACCGGGCTCCTGAACGCGCTGGAGGGCAAGCGCGCCAATCCCCGGGCCAAGCCGCCGTTCCCCCAGGTGAGCGGCCTGTTCGGCAAGCCCACCATCGTGCAGAACGTCGAGACCCTGTGCAACGTGCCGCCCATCCTGCGCAACGGCGCCCAGTGGTACCTGGGTCTGAGCCGCAGCGAGGACGGCGGCACCAAGCTCTACGGCGTGAGCGGCAAGGTGCGGCGGCCGGGCGTGTGGGAGCTGCCCCTGGGGACCACCATCCGCGAGATCCTCGAGCGGCGCGCCCGCGGCATGCGCGAGGGCTACAAGTTCCGCGGCCTCCTGCCGGGCGGCGCCTCCACGGATTTCCTCGTGGAGGACCACTTGGACGTGAAGATGGACTACGGCTCGGTGCAGGCGGCGGGCAGCCGCCTGGGTACCGGCCTGATGGTCGTCCTCGACGACCAGACCTCGGTGGTGGGCATGGTGCTCAACCTCGAGCGCTTCTTCGCCCAGGAGTCCTGCGGCTGGTGCACGCCGTGCCGCGACGGCCTGCCCTGGACCGCGCGCATTCTCCAGGGGCTCCTGGAAGGGCGTGGGCGTCCCGGCGACCTGGAGCGGCTGGAGATGCAGACCCGCATGATGGGGCCGGGCAACACCTTCTGCGCGCTGGCGCCCGGCGCCATGGAGCCCTTGCAGAGCGCCCTCAAGTACTTCCGGGAGGACTTCGAGAAGCTCATTCCCAAGAGCGACGCAGCGTAACGATCATGGCCACCATCTACGTCGACGGCCGGCCCTACGAGGTCGACCCCGCCAAGAACCTGCTGGAGGAATGCCTCTCCAAGGGGCTCGACTTGCCGTACTTCTGCTGGCACCCCGCCCTGGGGTCGGTGGGCGCCTGCCGCCAGTGCGCGGTCAAGCAGTACCGGGACGAGAACGACCAGCGCGGCCGCATCGTCATGGCATGCATGACCCCGGCCATGGACGGCGCGCGCATTTCCATCAAGGACAAGGACGCGGCGCAGTTCCGCGCCGGCATCATCGAGCTCCTGATGAGCAACCACCCGCACGATTGCCCGGTGTGCGACGAGGGCGGCGAGTGCCACCTGCAGGACATGACGGTGATGACCGGGCACAACTACCGCGGCTACCGCTTCGGCAAGCGCACCTTCACCAACCAGCAGCTTGGGCCGTTCATCAACCACGAGATGAACCGCTGCATCACATGCTACCGCTGCGTGCGCTACTATCGCGACTACGCCGGCGGCAAGGACCTGGACGCCTTCGCCTCCCACAACCACGTCTACTTCGGGCGCCACGAGGACGGCCCCCTGGAGAACGAGTTCAGCGGCAACCTGGTGGAGATCTGTCCCACCGGCGTGTTTACCGACAAGACGCTGAAGGAGCACTACACCCGCAAGTGGGACCTGCAGACCGCGCCGTCGGTGTGCGCCCACTGCAGCCTCGGGTGCAACACCATCGCGGGCGAGCGCTACGGCCAGCTCCGGCGCATCCTCAACCGCTACAACGCCCAGGTGAACGGCTACTTCCTGTGCGACCGCGGCCGTTTCGGTTACGGCTTCGTGAACGGCGACCGGCGCCTGCGCCAGCCGCGCCTGCGCCAGGACGGCGAGAGCCGGCCGGTAAGCGGCGCGGAGGCGCTCAAGCGGACGGCGCTCCTCCTGGGACGGCAGTCCCGCGTCATCGGCATCGGCTCGCCGCGGGCGTCCGTGGAGGCCAACTTCGCGTTGCGGACCCTCGTGGGATCGCGGAACTTCTTCAGCGGCATGGCCCCCGGGGAAGAGCACCTGGTGGCGCGCATGCTGCACGTGCTCCGCGGCGCCGGGGTGCGCACGCCGTCGCTGCGCGAGGTGGAGTCCGCCGACGCGGTCCTGGTGCTGGGGGAGGACGTCACCCAGACGGCGCCGTTGCTGGCACTGGCGATTCGCCAGGCGGTGAAGCAGGCGCCGCGCAGGGAGGCCATGCAGTTGCGCATTCCGCGCTGGGACGACGCGGCGCTGAACGAGGTGATGCAGCAGCAGAAGGGACCGCTGTACATCGCCACGCCGGCGGGCACCCGGCTCGACGAAGTGGCCACCCAGTGCTTTCGGGGAGCGCCCGACGACGTGGCGCGGCTGGGTTTCGCCGTGGCGCGCGCGCTGGACGCCACCGCTCCGCCGGTGCGAGGGCTGTCGCGGGAAGAGCGGGCGGCGGTCCAGGCCATCGCCGGTGCCCTGCGGCAGGCGGAACGGCCGGTGGTGGTGTCCGGGTCCGGATGCGGCAGCGAGGCGGTGGTGGACGCGGCGGCGCAGGTGGCGCGGGCGCTCGGCGGGGCCGGGGCCGCCAACCTGTGCTTCACCGCGGCCGAATGCAACAGCTTCGGCCTGGGACTGCTCAACGCCATGGGCACCGCCGAGGCCTTCCAGCGGGTGGCCGACGGCTTGGTCGACACGGTGGTGGTGCTGGAGAACGACCTCTACCGCCGGGTGGGCCGCGCCTCGGTGGAAGCCATGCTGGCGTCCGCCCACGTGGTGGCCATCGACCACTCGGCCACGGACACGGTGGCCGGCGCCGAGGTGGCGTTTCCCTCGGGTACCTTCGCCGAGACCGAGGGCACGATGGTGAACAACGAGGGCCGCGCGCAGCGCTTCTACCAGGTGTTCGTGCCCGAGGGCGAGGTGAAGCCGGCGTGGAGCTGGCTGGGGGAGCTGGCCCAGGCGGCCGGACGCACCGAGTTGACGGGGCTGCGCTCGCCCGACGATCTCCTGGCCGCGCTGGGGCGCGCGGTGGCGGCGTTCGAGGGACTGCCGGAACGCGTGGCCGGCGCGTCGTTCCGGGTGAACGGGGAAAAGGTGCCGCGGCTGTCGCCGCGCGCCAGCGGCCGCACGGCCGTGTCCGCCGACGTGAACGTGCACGAGCCCAAGCCGCCGGAAGACCCGGATTCTCCCTTGGCGTTCACCATGGAGGGCTATCCGCAGCAGCCGCCGTCGCCGCTGATCACGCGTTTCTGGGCGCCGGGCTGGAACTCCGTCCAGTCGCTCAACAAGTTCCAGGCCGAAGTGGGCGGGGCGCTCGCCGGGGGCGACCCCGGCCTGCGGCTCATCGAGCCGGTGGCCAACGGGGCCGCCGCCTACACCGACGAGATCCCGCCCGCGTTCAGGCGCCGCGCGGGCGAGTTCCTGGTGGTGCCGCTGCACCACATCTTCGGCTCCGACGAGCAGAGCGCGGCGACGCCGGCGGTGGCGCAACGGAGTCCCGGGCCGTACGCCGCGCTCAGCCCGGAGGACGCGCAGACGCTGGGCGTCCAGGATGGCGAGTTCGTCGAGATCGAGCTCGACGGGGGGATGTTCCAGTTGCCGGCGCGCCTCATGTCGAGCATGACCGTCGGCGTGCTGGGCGTGCCCGTTGGAATCGGCAGCCTCCGGGGCGTGGACCTTCCGGCCAGGAGCCGCTGTCGCAGGGTGTGACGTGACGGACGTGTTGCTACAGGTCGCGGTGATCCTCGGGGTGCTGAACGCACCCTTGATCCTGGCCGCGCTGCTCATCTGGCTGGAACGGCGCTTCCTGGCACTCTTGCAGGACCGCTACGGACCCAACCGGGTGGGTCCGCTGGGGCTCGGCATCGTGCTGGCGGACATGATCAAGATCTTCACCAAGGAGGACTGGGTCCCGCCGTTCGCCGACCGGGCCGTGTTCACCTTGGCCCCGGCGGTCATCGTCATCACCGGGCTCATGTCCGTGGCGGTGATCCCCATCACCGAGACCATCGGCGTCACCGACCTCAACATCGGGCTTCTCTTCTTCCTCGCCATGTCGTCCATGGGGGTCTACAGCGTGGTGCTGGCGGGCTGGGCCTCCAACAACAAGTACGCGCTCCTTGGGGGGCTCCGGGCGTCGGCGCAGATGGTCAGCTACGAGGTTTTCATGGGGCTCTCGCTCATGGGCGTGGTGCTCATGGCGGGGTCCTTCAGCCTGCGCGATATCGTCGCGGCCCAGCAGGACATCTGGTTCATCGTGCCCCAGTTCCTGGGGTTCGTCATCTTCTTCATCGCGGGGCTGGCCGAGACCCATCGTCTGCCTTTCGACCTGCCCGAGGCCGAGGCCGAGCTGGTGGCGGGGTTCCACTCGGAGTACTCGGGGATGAAGTTCGGCATGTTCTTCGTCGGCGAGTACGTGGGCGTGACGGTGATCGCGGCGATGATCGTGACGCTGTTCTTCGGCGGCTGGATGGGGCCGGTGCTGCCGGGGATCGTGTGGTTCGGGCTGAAGCTGCTGTTCTTCATCCTGATATTCATCCTGTTGCGGGCGGCGCTGCCGCGGCCGCGCTTCGATCAGTTGATGGCTTTCGGCTGGAAGGTGCTCCTGCCGCTGTCGCTGCTCAACCTGGTGGTGACGGCCGGGGCGCTGCTGCTTTGGAAGGCTTGAGGGTTTGCCGATGTCGTCGTGCCCGAACGTCATGAGGAACCATCGATGCTAAGCATGCTGCGGACCATCTGGACGGTGTTGCTGCACCTGTTCCGGCGCCCCATCACGGTTCAATACCCCGAGGAGAAGCCGTACCTGCCGCCGCGGTACCGCGGGCGGATCATCCTGTCGCGGGATCCGGACGGCGACGAACGCTGCGTGGGCTGCTACCTGTGCTCCGCCGCCTGCCCGGTGGACTGCATCGCGCTCCAGGCCGGGGAGCGGCCGGACGGCCGGCGCTATCCCGAGTTCTTCCGCATCAACTTCTCGCGCTGCATCTTCTGCGGCCTGTGCGAGGAGGCGTGTCCGACCTATGCGATTCAACTGACGCCGGACTTCGAGCTGTGCGACTACAACCGGCAGAACCTCGTGTACGAGAAGGAGGACCTGCTGATCAACGGCCCGGGCAAGTATCCCGGCTACAACTTCTACCGGGTCGCCGGCCTCGCCGTCAGCGGCAAGGAAAAGGGTGCGTCCGAGAACGAGGACAAGCCCGTGGACGTGAAGAGCCTGTTGCCGTGACGCTCATCTACTATCTCGCGGCCGCCGTCGCGGTCATCTCGACGGCCATGGTCATCACCCGCTCCAACGCGGTGCACGCGCTGCTGTACATGATCGTGTCGCTGCTGTCGCTGGCGCTGATCTTCTTCACCCTGGGGGCGCCCTTCGTGGCGGCCCTGGAGGTGATCATCTACGCCGGCGCCATCGTGGTGCTGTTCGTGTTCGTGATCATGATGCTCAACCTCGGCGCCGAGGTGACCGCCCGGGAACGCCGCTGGCTGCAGCCCAAGGCATGGATCGGTCCCGCGATCCTTACGGCCATCCTGTTCGTCGAGTTCCTGGTGGTGGTCGCCACCGAGCCCGCCGCCGCGGGCGCTCCCGCGGGCGTGGGCGTCAAGCGCGTGGGCGCCGCCCTCTACGGCCGCTACGTGCTGGGGGTGGAGCTGGCCGCCATGCTCCTGCTGGCCGGTCTGGTGGGCGCGTTCCACCTGGGCCGCCGCGTGCCTTCCGAGGGCGAGGAGGACGAGTGCTGATGGCCGCGGTCCCCATGGAGCACGGACTCGTGCTGGCGGCGGTGCTGTTCGGGCTGGGGCTCACGGGCGTCCTGGTGCGCCGCAACATCATCTTCGTGCTCCTGTCCCTGGAGATCATGCTCAACGCCGCCGCCCTGGCCTTCGTGGTGGCGGGGGCGCACTGGGGCCAGGCCGACGGACAGGTGATGTTCTTCTTCATCCTGGCCATGGCCGCGGCCGAAGTGGCGGTGGGTCTGGCGCTGGTGGTGCAGCTCTACTATCGCTTCAACACCCTGGACGTGGACACGGTGAGCGATCTGAGAGGCTGACATGCTCGAGCTGCTGTGGCTGATACCCGCCTTTCCTCTCGCCGGCTTCGCCGCCCTCACGCTGGTGGGGTCGCGCCTGTCGCGCACCGAGGTGGCCTACGTGGGCGCGGGCTCCGTGGGCCTGTCGGCGGTGGTGACGCTGCTCGTGGGGCTGAGCTTCATGGCCGCGCCGCCCGCCGGCGGCAGCTTCGTCCAGACCCTGTGGGTGTGGGTGGACGTGGCCGGCTTCCGTCCCGCCTTCGCCTTCCATCTCGACGCCCTGTCGCTGACGATGATCTTCGTCGTGACCTTCGTGGGCTTCCTGATCCATCTCTACTCCGTCGAGTACATGATGGAGGAGGAAGAGGGCTACAGCCGTTTCTTCGCGTACATGAACCTGTTCGTGTGCGCCATGCTGACGCTGCTCCTGGCCGACAACCTCATGCTGCTGCTGCTCGGCTGGGAGGGCGTGGGCCTGTGCAGCTACCTCCTGATCGGCTTCTTCTACAAGGACGAGGCCAACAGCCGGGCCGCGAGCAAGGCCTTCATCGTCACCCGGGTGGGGGACACGGCCATGCTCATGGCGCTGTTCCTGCTCTTCGCGGAGCTGGGCACCCTGGATATCCAGGCGCTCCTGGAGCGGGCCGGCCAGCAGTTTCAGCCGGGCTCGGGCATGGCCACCGCCGTGGCGCTGCTCCTGCTGGGCGGGGCCGTGGGCAAGTCGGCGCAGCTCCCGCTCCAGACCTGGCTGCCGGACGCCATGGCCGGGCCCACGCCAGTGAGCGCCCTCATCCACGCGGCCACCATGGTCACCGCGGGCGTCTACCTCATCGCCCGCACCCACGTGCTCTTCACCCTGGCGCCGGCGGTGCTGACGCTGGTGGCGGTCATCGGCACGCTGACGCTGCTGATGGCGGGCTTCGCCGCGCTGGTGCAGTCCGACATCAAGCGGGTGCTCGCCTACTCCACCATCAGCCAGATCGGCTACATGTTCCTGGCCCTGGGAGTGGGCGCCTGGTCCGCGGCGCTGTTCCACTTCATGATCCACGCCTTCTTCAAGGCGCTGCTGTTCCTGGGGGCGGGCGCGGTGATCATGTCGCTGCACCACGAGCAGGACATGTACCGCATGGGCGGCCTGCGCCGGCAGATGCCGTTCACATTCTGGTGCTTCCTCATCGGCTCCGGCGCGCTGGCGGCCGTGCCGGTGGTCACCGCGGGCTTCTACAGCAAGGACCTGATCATCTGGAACGCGTACAACTCCGAGATCGGCGGCGTTTGGCTGTGGGCCGGAGCGCTGGCCGGGGCGCTTCTGACCTCCGTCTACACCTTCCGCATGGTGTTCCTGACCTTCTACCGCGAGGCTACGGAGTGGGTGCGGCATCTCATGCCCATCCGCGAGCCGGGCCCGTGCGTGCGCATTCCTCTGGGGGTCCTGGCGGTGCTGTCGGTGGCGGCCGGGGTGATCGAGCTGCCCCACACCATGGGCTCGCTGACCCTGTTCTCCGGTTTCCTGAACACGGCGCTGCCCGAGTATCACGGCGTGCACGCGAGCTACGGCACCGAGCTTCTGTTCGAGCTGCTGGCGGCGGCGGCGTCGCTGGGCGGCATCTGGCTCGTGTGGACGCTGGTGATGGCGTCGCCCGGGTCCATGGAGCGCATCGCGGCGCAGCCGTGGGCGCGCGGTCTGGAACGCCTGTGGTTCAGCGGCTGGGGCTTCGACGCGCTCTATGACGCGCTTTTCGTCAAGCCCTGGCTGTGGTGCGCGAAGGTCAACAAGGACGACTTCATCGATTTCTTCTATCGCGCCGTCGCCTTCGTCACCGAGACGCTCCACTTCGTCGCGAGCATGACCCAGACGGGCGCGGTGCGGTGGTACGCCACCGGCATCGCGGTGGGCGCGGTACTGACCGTGGGACTGGTGATCATCCTATGAGCCTTGCCTGGATCCTGCTTCTGCCTTTCGCGGGCGGCCTCGCGGCGTGGATCGCGGGGCGGTGGAGCGACCCGTGGGCGCGCTGGATCGCGCTGGGGACGGCGCTGCTCCACCTGTTGCTGCTGCTGGTGACCTGGGGCGTGTTCTTCACCGAGGTCGTGCCCGCGCCGGGCGGCTGGCTGATGGCTTCCAAGCACCCCTGGATCCCGCAGTTGGGCATCAGCTTCCACTTGGCCGTGGACGGCATCAGCCTGTTGATGCTGCTGCTCGCGAGTTTCCTCACGGTCCTGGCGGTGCTGACCTCCTGGACGTCCATCACCCGCTCGGTGGGGTTCTACCACTTCAACCTGCTGCTGATCCTGACGGCCCTGTCGGGCGTGTTCATCGCCTTCGACCTGTTCCTTTTCTTCGCCTTCTGGGAGATCTCGCTGCTGCCGCTGTACTTTCTCATCGGCATCTGGGGCTACGAGAACCGCGTCTACGCCACCACCAAGTTCTTCATCATCACCCAGGGGAGCGGCCTGCTGATGCTGGTGGCCATCCTGGGGCTGGTGGTGGTGCACTGGCAGTCCACCGGCGTCCTCACCTTCGACTACCTGGACCTCGTGGGCACGGTCATGTCGGAGACCAAGGCGATGTGGCTGATGCTGGGCTTCTTCATCGCCTTCGCCGTGAAGCTCCCGGTGGTGCCGTTCCACACCTGGCTGCCCGACGCCCATACCCAGGCCCCCACCGCGGGCAGCGTGGCGCTGGCGGGCTTGGTGCTCAAGATCGGCGCCTACGGCATGCTCCGCATCGTGGTGCCCATGTTCCCTCAGGCGGCGGCGGACTTCGCCCTGGCGGCCATGATCCTGGCCGTGGTGGGCATCCTCTACGGCGCGCTCCTGGCCCTGGGCCAGACCGACCTGAAGCGCATGGTGGCCTACACCAGCATCAGCCACATGGGCTTCGTGCTGCTGGGGATCTTCGCCGGGAACGAGCTGGCGCTTCAGGGGGCGGTGATCATCATGCTGTCCCACGGCTTCAGCGCCGCCGCGCTGTTCATCATGGTGGGAGACCTGCAGCACCGCACGCACACGCGCGAGCTGGGCCGGTTCGGCGGACTGTGGGCGGTGATGCCGCGCATGGGCGGGGTGGGGCTGTTCTTCGCCATGGCGTCGCTGGGGCTGCCCGGGCTCGCGAGCTTCGTGGGCGAGTTCCTGGTGCTGCTGGGGGCTTTCCAAGTGAACATGCCGCTGACGGTGCTGGCTTCGGTGGGCCTCGTGGCCGCCACCGTCTACTCGCTGTGGATGATGCAGAAGGTCTACTACGGGGCCAACACCGGGGACTGGCAGGTTGACGACACCAGCGGCCGGGAGATGACCATCATGGCCTCGCTCATCGGCGCGACGCTGTGGCTCGGACTCTACCCGCAGCCGGTGTTGACCACCTCCGGGCATGCGCTCGCCGAGATGAAAAAGTTCGCCGCCGAAGCCCGCGCCACGGCCGCGCGCCCCGAAGGGACGGAAAGCGCGGCGTCCGGCGCCGTCGCGTCGACATCGCCGGTTGGAGGTGAGCGGCCTTGAACCCCTTCAGCGCATTGACTCCCATCGTCCTGCTGGGTTTGACGCCACTGGTGCTCATGCTGGTGATCTCGTTCCACCGGAGCCACCGGCTCGCCGCGCTCATCTCGCTGGTGGGCATGGGGCTGCCGCTGGTTCTGCTGGCGGGCACGGCCACCAGCGCCGTGCCGCCGCTGGCGCCGCTCCTGATCATCGACGGCTACGCGCTCTTCTACATCGGCCTTCTGTCGGCCGCGACCATGGTGGTGGTGGTGCTCTCGTACAGCTACCTGGAGCGGGTGCCGGGCAACCGCGAGGAGTTCTATCTCCTGCTCACGCTGGCTACCTTCGGCTGCGCGGTGCTGACCGCCAGCAACCACTTCATCTCGTTTTTTCTGGGGCTGGAGATTCTGAGCGTCTCTCTCTACGGGCTCGTGGCGTATCTGCGCACGACGCGCACGGCGCTGGAATCGGGCATCAAGTACCTGATCCTGGCGGCGGCGTCGGCGGCCTTCCTGCTCTTCGGCATGGCGCTCATCTACGCGGACCTCGGCACCATGGACTTCACCGCCATGACCTCGGTGCTGGCGGCCAAGACCCGGGAGCCCTCCGTGCTGCTCCTCGGCGGCTTCGCCATGGTGATCATCGGCGCCGGCTTCAAGCTCGCGGTGGTGCCGTTCCACATGTGGGCGCCGGACGTCTACCAGGGCGCGCCCACGCCCGTCACGGCGTACCTCACCACGGTCTCCAAGGGCGCCATGGTGGCGCTGCTGCTGCGCTACGGTCAGTACGGCGGGCTCCTGGACTACGACTCGGTGGCCTCGGTGCTGGCGGTGATCGCGGTGCTCTCCATGTTCCTCGGCAACCTGCTGGCGCTCTTGCAGGACAACCTCAAGCGCTTGCTGGCCTATTCCTCCATCGCCCATCTCGGCTACCTGCTGGTGGCGGTGATCGCCGCCTCCCGCGAGGGGTCGCACGCGGTGACCTTCTACCTGGTGGCCTACTTCATCACTTCGCTGGGCATCTTCGGGATCATCACCGCGCTCTCGGACGAGCGCAAGGAAGCCGACGAGATCAGCGACTACCGCGGCCTGTTCTGGCGCCGCCCGTGGGTAAGCGGCGCGCTGTCGCTGATGCTGTTCTCGCTGGCGGGGATCCCGCTCACCGCCGGCTTCGTGGGAAAGTTCTACGTCCTCACCGCCGGCGTGCTCTCCGACCTGTGGGCGCTGGTGATCCTGCTGGTGGTGAGCAGCGTCATCGGCCTCTACTACTACCTGCGCATCATCATCACCATGTACCTGTCCGCCCCCGAGGACCCGTCCTCGCCCCTGTCCGCCACCCGCCGCTTCTCCCTCCCGGAGGGACTCGTGCTCGCCGGCCTCACGGTGCTGCTGATCTGGTTCGGCATCTACCCCGCGTCGCTGCTGAGCGCCATACAGGCGGCCGTGGGTACCTTGGCCTGAGGGGCGAAAGGCTTCGCCGACGGCAATGCCGAGAAGGGTTGCCATCATCGGCGCCGGCGTCTCCGGATTGGGCGCCGCGTGGGCGCTGCACCGGCACCCGGACCGGTTCGATTTTCGGCTGTTCGAAGCCCGCGGGCAGATCGGCGGCAATGCCGTTACCGGGGACATGCCGCAGGACGACGGTACCTCGATTCCGTTCGACATCTCCGTCACCGCGTGCATCCCCTCCGTCTATCACCATATCCTTCTGCTCATGCGGCAATACGGCATCGAACCGGTGGATACCCGGTTCAGCTACAGCGTGAAGTATCACGGCGGTGTCTATGCGCACGATTTCGACTCCGACATCAAGAGGCAGTTGCAGCCGGAAATCGAGAGATTCCAGAAGCTCCTGAGGCGCCTGAAGTGGTTCGGCCGGCTCAACCGCTCCAGGTCGAGACTGCTCAATGCACTGAATCCGTTCAACTATTTCAGCATGGGCACGGTGCTCAACTTCGGCCGTTTCTCCGGAGACTTCAGGTACAAGATCCTGAAGCCGATGTTCGTCAACTTCCTGATGGCGACGAACGTGTTCGACATGCC
>JAPPNE010000082.1 GCA_028818775.1 Deltaproteobacteria bacterium
GGCGACGCGCCTGAGGCGGCAGTCGAGAGACTGCCACCAGGCGCCGACGCTGTCGCCGCCCTGGAGGTAAGCATCGCGAGCAGTCACGTTGGCCAGTCTCTTGGTCTCCGGATCCAGATCCCCGTACATGCTTCCGGCGGCGGTGATCTGCTCGGGCGTTGCGGTGTCCCCGTGCACGGCGGCGACCCTTTGCGCCGGTTCGAGGGCATCCCACCAGCGCATGGCCGGGAGCACGTCCGGGGGATAGACACCGGGGTCCATGAGATCGAGCAGGGCCTGCCCGATCCGGTCCACGTGGGCCTTTTCGCCGGCGCCGAGCAGCGGCGTTCCGCCCGAGCCCGGATAGAAAGCGCAGTACGGGCTGTTCAGGTCTTCGGTATTGCCGTCACCGGTGGCGACACGCTTGAGGCGGCAGTCCAGGAGTTGCCACCAGGCGCCGACGCTGGTGAGGGGGCTGGCAGGGGCGAATCCCGTGGCGGTTCTATGAACCAGCCCTTTGGTCTCCGGGTCCAGATCTCCATACAGACGCTCCGCGGCAGCACTCTGCTCGGGCGTTGCGGTGTCGCCGTGCACGGCGGCAACCCTTTGCGCCGGATCGAGCGCGTTCCACCAGCGCATGGCCACGGCACTATCCGGAGGATAAACGCCGGGGTCCATGCGCCCGAGCAGGGCCTGCCCGACCCGGTCCACATGGTCCTGTTCGGTGGCGCCAAGCAGCGGCGTCCCGCCGGAACCGGGATAGTGGGCACAAAAGGGGCTCGCCATATCCTCGGTGTTGCCGTCTCCCGCGGCGACGCGCTTGAAGCGGCATTCCAGGGACTGCCACCAGCCGCCGACGCTGCTGAACGGCAAGTTGCCGTTGATCGCATCCACGGCGTCGTTGGCAAGGCCCCTGGTTCCCATGTCCAGGTCGGCGTAGGCGTTCCCGGCGGCGGCGGTCTGCTCGGGCGTTGCGGTGTCGCCGTGCAGGGCGGCGACCCTTTGCGCCGGTTCGAGGGCATCCCACCAGCGCATGGCCGCGTCGTTGTGGGGGACCGCAGGAGGCGGATTGCTGGTCTGCGCTCGGACCTCACGCTCAAGGCCCAACGAAAAAAAGACAAGCAGCGCGAGGATCATGAGGCGGGACAACCGTCCGAGCCGTTGTCCGCGGCGGTGTCGCGGTTCTGGATGTGTCAATGTGTTGATCTCCGGCGGAGGTTGGTCTTTGGCGGTCAGTCGATGAAGCTGCCTTCCGCGTCCGGGAGGTTGCCCTGCTCGCCGGGCATGTTGCCGTGCTCGTCCGGGAACAGGACCTTGACCGCTTCCGCGCCGCCCACGCCGGTGCACCACGGCACCATGTTCTTCATCCGGCAGGTAATGCCGCGCTTGGACAGCTCTTCCTCGAAGATCCGGTGGATCTCGGGGTCTTCGTCCTCGTACTCTACCTGGTAGCCGCCCTTCTTGCCGCTGACCTCGCCGGTGCGGAGCACCGTGGATTCCTGGGCTTGCCAGCGGTTGACCGCGTACTTGCGCGACAGGCCCTGGTTCATCACCAGGTAGGTGGCCGGGGTCTCGCCGACGTTGAAGTGCTGGTGCAGCCACAGGCCCTGTCCGGCGCCGGAGAGGTAGAGGCTGCCTTCCTTCCAGTCGCAGCGGATGCGTTCCTCGTCGCCCCGCTGGGTCAGCACGTAGCCCGTGCCCTCGATGATGTAGAGGTGCGCGCCGGGTCCGTGGCGGTGGGACTTCTTGTAGTAGCCGGATTCGAAGCGGGACACGTGGGATTCCATCAGGCCGGAGCCCATGACCATGAAGGCGTTGGTGCCGCCGCCGCCTCGGCTCTTCCACTCGTAGAGGGGCAGCTTGCGGATGTCGGGGATGAAGTTGGTCTCCCACACCCGGCCGCGGTAGAGCTTGGCCTCGGCCGTGAAGTAGTCCGGCTCACCCTGGAAACGGTCGTCGAAATCGTAGTTGTTGTTGAAGATGAAATGTTCGCTGTTCCACTGCCGGAAGATCTGAGGCAGGTCGGTCACGGAGAACCAGCGCGCCGGCTGGGACAGGCTGGCGTTGAAGAACTGGTGCCAGGCGTTGGTGGGCGGCACGAAGTAGCTGCCGGGTCCCCACTCGAAGGTCTGCTTCTCCCCGCCCTCGCGCCACACCGAGCAGGAGCCGTGCCCCGATACCACGTAGATGGCCTCGGTGTACATGTGCCGTAGCGGCGCGGTGTAGCCCCCGGGCGGCAACTCGACGATGTGCTCGTCGCCGCCGTTGTCGCCATCCAGGTAGCACAGCGCTCCCTTGACCCCGTCGCCCTTGCGCGCCCACGGCCCCACCTCCACGGCCTTCATGTCCTCGATGTAGATCCCGCCCACCAGCGGGACGCCCTCGCGTTCGCGCCAATCGGAGTAGGTATCGACGCGGGTGAGCGCGGGCTGCTTCTCCGGGTCCAGGGGTTGGGTGGGTATGGTCACGGCGGCACCTCTCGTTGGTTTGGTGCCAAACGGTATGCGATAACAGGCCGTTGTTGTCAATCTGACCGAAAAAAGGAGCGACCCCATGCTTGGCCCTCTCAACGACATCCGCGTGGTGGATTTCACGCACGCCCTGAACGGACCCTTCTGCACCATGCTGCTGGGGCATCTGGGAGCCGAGGTCATCAAGATCGAGCCGCCCCAGGGAGACAACTTCCGGCGCTCGTGGATGCCGCCTGACGCGGGCAAGGACGGCTACGAGTTCCTGTGGATCAACGTCAACAAGAAGAGCGTCGTCCTGAACCTTAAGAGCGAGCGCGGCGTCGAGCTGGCGCGGGAACTCATCGCCCGGGCGGACGTCCTGGTGGAGAACTACCAGAAGGGCACGATGGAGCGTTTCAGGCTCGACTACGACTCCGTCAAGGGAATCAACCCGCGGCTCATCTACGCCTGCTCCCGCGGCTACGGCGAGTGGGGTCCCTACGCCGACTACGGCAACACCGCCGCCACCAACAACAGCATGACCGGCTGGACCCACACGGCCTGGGAGTACGCCGGAGCCAAGGGGACCAAGTCCCTGGGCATCGGCGACGAGGCCGCCGGAGTGAGCATGACCGTGGGCATCCTGGCGGCGCTGCACGCCCGCGAGCGCACCGGCGAGGGCCAGAAGATCGTCGTGTCCATGCAGGAGGCGGTGCTGGGCTTCATGGTCAGCTCCATGCACGAGCACTTCACCGGCAACATGGTGGGCAATACGCCCATGGCGGTGGCCGACGGCTACTTCACGCTGCGGGTTCCGCACTTGGGGGACGAGGGGTGGAGGTGGTTGGCGGAGCGGATGGGGCGCCGGGAGCTGGCGGCGGACCCGCGCTTCGCCGGCGCGGCAGCCCGGCGGGAGAACAAGGCCGAATTGGACCGGCTGGTCCGGGACTGGGCGCGCACCCGCACCCGGCAGGAGATATGGGACGCCGTGCGCGACCTCGGCTACTTCGGCGCACCGGTTCTGTCCAAGGCCGAGGTCCTCGACGACCCCCACATCAAGGCGCGCAACGCCTTCATCGAGCGCGACCATCCCACCGCCGGCCCCACGACGCTGCTGGCGCCGTGGATCCACATGTCGCAGACGCCGGCCTCCATCCGCGACGACGCCCCCGCCATCGGGCAGCACACGGACGAGGTGCTGGGCGGGTTGCTGGGACTGAGTGCGGGGGAATTGGCGGATCTGCGCGCGGCCGAAGCCATACGGTAAACCCCGGCACTAGTCATTTCCGCGAAACAGGAGGGCGATCGGGCTATTCGGGCGGTGGTTCGGGCGTCTTGTCCGGGAACTCGCACAGGTCGGCGATGACGCAGGTGGGGCATTCGGGCTTGCGGGCCTTGCAGACGTAGCGGCCGTGGAGGATTAGCCAGTGGTGGGCGTCCTTGCGGAACTCGGGGGGCGTCAGCCGGGTAAGGCGTGTCTCCACCTCCAGGGGGTTCTTTCCTTTCGCCATGCGGGTGCGATTGGCGACGCGGAAGATATGCGTGTCGACCGCGATGGTGGGCTCGCCGAAGGCGGTGTTGAGGATGACGTTGGCGGTCTTGCGACCCACGCCGGGGAGCTTCTCCAGCGCTTCGCGGCTGCGCGGCACTTGGCCGCCGTGCTCGTCGATAAGGATCCTGCAGGTCTTGATGATGTTGTCGGCCTTGCTGTTGAACAGCCCGATGGTGCGGATGTAGCGCTTGAGCCGGTTGACGCCCAGCTTGAGGATCTTCTCGGGTGTATTGGCTACCGGGAACAGCTCGGCGGTGGCCTTGTTGACGCTCACGTCCGTGGCCTGGGCCGACAGCACCACGGCGACCAGCAGTTCGAACGGGTCCACCCAGTCCAACTCGGTGGAGGGTCTCGGGTTGCGCTCCCGCAGCCGCTCGTAGATGGCGGTACGTTTCTGTTTGTTCATATCCCGTTGCGCCGGGGAGGCTGGATCGCCCCGCGCGTCGCCGGCTCAATGTATCATGGTATGTACTTTTCGTCCTGAAGGAACAGCTCGCTGGAAATCTCGGTCCCCAGCCCCTTCTCCTTGCAGCGGCTGTAGATGAGGTGTGCGACCGCGGTAAACTGCACGCCGTCGCCGCGCAGGACGAGGCCGGTGATCTGGCTGTCGGACGTGCGCCCCGGGTGGTTGCCGGCGATGACGTCGCCCAGGAGCGGCAGCTTGTCCCATTCGAGGGAGGTGGGCCGCGTGTACTGGTCCTTGCCGTGCTCGGGGATGGCTTCGGCGCCGCCGATGGCGTAGCGCATCCAGCGCCGGCCGTGGCGGTTCATGGTCAGCACGTCGCAGCGTTCCCAGCCCGCGATCTCCAGTTCGACGTCCGAGACGTTGCTGACGAACTGCCCGGGCTCCAGCCAGTCGGCCATGACCACCGGGTCCTTGGAGTTGGTGGCCATGTAGACGATGTCGGCGCCACGCACCGCCTCTCGAGCGGAAGAGACCGGTACGATCTCGATTCCGGCCTCCTCGGACATCCGCTCCGCGAACTTCTCCTTGTTGCCGGGAGTCGGGCTGTACACCTCGATCCTTTCCAGGTTGCCGAGGGCGGCGAAACAGTAAGCGGCGCCTTGCGCCTGCCAACCCGTGCCGATGAGCGCCATGGTGCGCGAATCCTTTCGGGCCAGGTATTTCGCGCCTGCCGCCCCGGTGCCCGCCACCCGGAACTTCTGGAGGTAGCCGTCGTGAATAATGGCCAGGAGTTCGCCGGTGCGGGAGCTGTAGACGAAGATGAGGCCGCAGAACCTCCCGTCCGTGCGGCCGGGCACCCGCCTCTGGAGCGTTCTGCCGTCCTGTTCGAAGTAGGTGATGATGTCGGAGTCGATGCGGTCCGTCGTGACATCCAGCTTGGCAATCGCGCCGCTCAGCGAGGTGAACGAGTGGTGCGTTGGCTCCCCTCCGCCTTCCGGGAATCTGGGGTGGCCGCGGTAGTCGTCGGGGTCCCTTGGCGTGAAGACCCGGTACGGGGGCGCGTTGACGGCGCCGCCGGTGGCCAGCTCCAGCGCCGCCAACTCCAGCGCGTCGTTGACCTCCGACGGGTCGAGCACCTTCTCCACGGTGGGATTGTCGATGATGAGCGTCATGCAGCCTCCTTGGGGTGTTGCCGGGCGGCCGTCAGTCGTGGCGCCCCACCCCCCGGGTCCAGGGCCTGATGAGCAGCGCCGTGGTGATTCCGGCGGCCCCCACCAGGACCAAGAGCAGCCACGGTACATAGTCGTGGCTGTGGAAGTGGTCGACGAGGGCGCCGGCCGCATACGGACCGACGACGCCTCCCCACATGTAGAAGAAGCTCATGGTGCCGCGGATGGTGCCGAAGCGGCGCCGCCCGAAATAGTCTCCCACCGCGGCCCATATGACCGGTATCGATGAGTCCAGCACGCTGAACAGCGTGGCGAACAGCAGCAACCCCCAGAGCGTCGTGCTCCACATCAGGACCAGGACCGCGATGAAGGAAAGCACCATGCACCAGGCCACCAGGCGCACCTTGTTGGTCTGGTCGGCAATCCATCCCATGATGAAGTGCGCCACGATGTTCATGCCGTTGAACCACGACAGAGGGAGCGCCGCGGCGAGAGGCGTCAGGCCCTTCCACTGCATCAGGGGTACGAAATGCACGATGACGGTGGTGTAGGCGGCGGTCCGGGTGGTCATCCACAGGACGAAGAGCCAGAAGACCGGGGTGCGCATGGCGCGGCCGGCGTCGTAGTCGGATTCGCCGCGGGTCTCCGTCCCGTCATTCTCCGACCCGTCCTCCCGCTCCCCGGGTGGCGGGGCGGAAGACGACGCCGTCTCCGAGGATATCTGCAGCCCCATGCTCTCGGGCGACCGGCGAATCCTCAGGGCCAGGGGCGCGGCCACGAATAGGAACACGCATCCCGCCGTGAACGCGGCCGTTCGCCAGCCCCAGAAGTGGACGGCCACGACCAGCAGGGCCGTGACGACGGTTCCGCCCACGGGCATGGCGGCGCTCAGGCAGGTCAGCGCACGCGCCCGATAACGCCGGAACCAGTTGACGGCCAGCACCGCGGGAGCGTGCACGAAGCCCGCCGTGAAGGTCAGGGAGATGACCCCGACGTAGATGATGAGGAAGCTCGCGTAGCTGTCGACGAAGGAAAAGAGGACGTACCCGATGCCGCACATCAGCGCCGCGGTCAGTATCACGGGCTTGGGGCCGAAGCGGTCGATGAGGTAGCCCGCCAGCGGACCCTCGATGGCGCCCTCGGCCCGGGCCAGGGAGAAGGCCAGCGAAGTGGCCGCGTGGGTGATGCCCAACTCTTTCTGGATGGGAAGGAAGTAGACCGTGAACCCGAAGCTGTGGAGTCCGCCGCCGATGGTGCGGACGAGGGCCGTCAGCCCGATCATCCGCCAGCCGTAGTAGAGGTCCGACAGCCGGCGGCGAAGACCCTTTGGAGAGATTCTGATCAATTGGAGTGGCGCCCTTCGACTCCGCTCGCCCTTCGACAAGCTCAGGACTCGCTACGCTCAGGGCGAACGAGAAATTCCTGCAACCGTTCGTCCTGAGCGTAGCTCCGCGCACGCGGAGCGAAGTCGAAGGGCGCCGTGCCTCGACGCCGGCGCGCCGCCGGCCGCCGACGCTATTTCCCGGATTCCCGGAGCGCCCGCAGCACGTTCTCGGGGCTCAGCGGGAGCCTGCGCACGCGCACGCCGGTGGCGTTGTAGATGGCGTTGGCGATGCAGGCCATGGGCGGCACCGAGCCTATCTCGCCCGCGCCCTTGGTGCCGTAGGGGCCGGCGCCGGGATAGCCCGACACGGTGATGGCCTCGATGCGCGGCAGCATGTTGATGGTCGGCATCA
>JAPPNE010000083.1 GCA_028818775.1 Deltaproteobacteria bacterium
ACGACATCGCCCTTGGCGCCACCTTGCAAATCAATGATGTGGGTAATTGAAAGCTTCAACGAACGAATACACTCATAACTCATAGCCCGGCCCACCCGTGTCCCTCATTTGTGTCGTCTACCTACACATCGGTTCAACGCGACCGAGCCGGGGGCTAGTCGTTCCGCGGCAAGATGAACTCGCGATTGGAATCGTAAGCGACAGCAATTTCCTCGCCAGTGGGAGCTTGGCGAAGAAGGTCACAAACACGGTCAATCGGCGGAAGGCCACCGAGGCTGTCTTCGGGCTCCGGGCCCCCCAAAATCGACGGCCGGCAATACTCTTCGAGAGCGGCGCGTCGCACCCTTTCGATCTTTCCGTTGAGGTCTGGAGCACGCGGCCGGATGGGCCGGAACTTGATGCTCCACTGCTGAACGCGGTCCTGTATCCGATTGGCGAAGAACTCCTGATCCCGGTCTGTCTGGATATGTTGAATGGGAGACGGTATTCCTCGACGACCTGATCGACGAAGGTCAGCGTCGAAACGGCGGTTTTGCGCGGAAAACACGCCGACCACTGTGGATGGTGTCCAGCGAGAGGCGGATGTCGTGTAGGCGACGAAGCTCATTCCGCGGGCGCTTGATCCCGAGTCGACGGTCCTGCGCAACGAAACGATGAGGTCTTGCTCGGCAGGCTGAGAGTTCAACAGCTTGGACAGGGCTCAATCAATTCGTGGGCGGCAACGTAGTGCCAAGGCAGCCAGTACCGGCGACCGTCGATGACGACCTGTTCATATGTGATGTAGCCTTGATGGCTCAGCAACAAATTTTCGAAACCAAGGGCGTCCGGATCATAAACAGTAGTGTCACCGGGTTGCCTTTCATAGGTCTTGATGTCTGTGCCGGGTTTACCCGCTGCGAGATCAAGGGCCTTGAGGCAATTGATTGGTTCGCAATCCCGAGTGGCATTCAATATTCGGTTCACCTTTTCGAGCGTAAACTTCTTCAAATACCGGCCATGACGCGCACATTCTGAAAATTCTGACACGGCGCCAAATACAAATTCAATGGAGTGCTCTCCCACCACCATGGGCATGCGCAGGTAATCATCCGTGTTGGGCAGTCCGGCATCGGCATTTCTGAGCAGCCAAATCAGAATGGAATAGAACTGTTGCAGGCAATGCCCGGTATTGTCCGGCACACCGTGGACTATAGGATCGGATATGTCCTCGAGTACCTTCTGATCCCACGCGTAACGCTTGTTATCGCCGATAAAGAAACATCCAGCATCCAGAACGACGACCATGTTTGGCCAAAGGCCGTTAGGGCATTCCGCCAAGTGCTCTTCAATTATTTCGACCATCTGCTCCCACCGTAGAGCGCGCTCATAGGAAAACACAACACCGAATCGTCGATTTAGGCCTGCCTCCATAGTGAAACTTCCCATTTGCCGCCTTATTGGACGCGTTGGCCTAATGCTCTTGAAATGTTGGATATGGGTCAAACCGCTCCTAAGCTCCTTTTTCGTGAGTCTCGACTTTACCTGTATCGTTCCAAGCACGGATTCTACAGGATAGTATTCCAATGTGTTCTTGAATCGTTTCAATACTATTGAATCGGTCGCATTGGTAAAGAGAATATCAAGCTCTGGACTTATGTGTCCTGACGGAGACACCATTCGCGTGCTGGTGGATGGAACGTGTATGCTCTTCGGCAACAAGCCGTGGCTGGTGAAGAAGTGCCTCAGTATCTCCTCACGCTGATCGCCCTTGTCGCGTGGATGCTTGATCGCTTTTGAGCGTTCGTAGCTGTCCTGTAGCGCTCGTTGCAGGCTACGCAGCTCCTCTTCAAGACCGTGAAACTCCATCTCCTTCGCGCGTGCGGCGATGGCCTCATCGGTTAATTGGCGCAACCACGCTAGCCTCTGTTGTCCTTCAGCCAAGTGGTCTTTCTTTCGTTTACCCATTCTTGAATTTTCCTTCGGCACAACACTACGCGTATCCGCACCTCGGTCTACTTGGACGAAGGCGTTTCGCGTTCACCCGTGTTCTCCAGGTCCGAGTGTGCCGGACAGTGGTAGCCGTTGTGATGCGAAAGACGAGCCATATCGGGGTTCGGACTGACACGGGGCAGCACCTAGAAATTGCCGTAACTGTCGGCGAGCATCCGGGTGTGGAAGTTCGCACGCATGGGGGAAAGTTGGGATGCTCCAGAATCCCTGAAATCGTCTCGGCGGGCGAAGTCGGTAGCGGGGCAGATCAGATCCGAAGGCTTGAGGGCGTCGCC
Organism: Deltaproteobacteria bacterium; assembly: GCA_028818775.1. Taxonomy (NCBI): domain Bacteria; kingdom Pseudomonadati; phylum Myxococcota; class Myxococcia; species Deltaproteobacteria bacterium. Next base: position 2,265 of record JAPPNE010000083.1, read on the forward strand.
CAGCCCGCCGTCGACGCCAGCACAAACAGGTCAACCCTCCCAATTCTCCAGTGGCCCATACGGGAGACCTCCAACCCTTCGCCGGGCTCGTCACAAAGTTCTCGGGCGCTTCCGGATTCCGTGTGGGTAGCGCTTCCGCCGAGGGGTGGTGCTGGCCCCGCTTTAGCCGTCTTTGACCCCGGCACAGACCTGCCCCGGGTGCCTTCACGGCTGCGAAAGGACCCGACTTGGCTCACTCGCCGGAGAACGCTGGCCGGAAGCCCGCTTCCGGCCATAGGTGCCGTTCAGCCGGCGCGAGCACCGAGTCACCCGAAGGGCCGAAGCGAAGCGGAGGAGGCGCGTAGCGCCGTGACTCGGTGTGAGCAGAGGCTACGCCACCCACACGAAATCCTGAAGACCCAGTTCTCCTTGTGCGCCCAACAGAGGAACTGGTCACGCCTTCAAGCTTTGCGCTCCGGCCGAGCGAAACGAAACTGCTCCCGCAGACGGGCGACGTCGATGCTTCCCCAGCATCGCGCGGTCAACTGCGCGCCCTTCGGCGGAAATGCCCCGTGGATCACCTTGATGCCCCTGGTGTCGAGAAACTCCGCCACCGGCACAAAGTCACGGTCGGATGAAACCAGCACGGCGATGTCATAGTTGTCGGCCCAGGCGAGGCTGATCATATCGGTCGCCATGCGGACATCCACGCCTTTCTCCTCGGTCCCGCGCATGTCGGCGCCGCAGGCGGGGCATTGTGCTACAGCCTCATGGCAGACGGGGCATGCCGGCGGCGAACGTTTCTTCTGCCGCGGCACTATGGATACGCTCACTCCGGGAAACGTGTCCACCACTGTAGTTGCCCATCGGTGGAGTTTCCGGTCCGAATACCGCGCCGGGTCGTGAGAGCCGTAGAAATTCAGTCCCTGATACTCGGCCGTCGCGGCCGCGTCGACTACCGCGGCCGCGGCGTGCGACAGCACCGGCCCAAGTTTCATCCAATCCGTGCGGAACGCCTCGTCGGTTTCCCTCATCAAGAGCGTATAGTTCCAGAAGTCGACGAACACCCTGACACGGTGGCGTCCGCCCTGTATCGGATCGTTATCGGACATGTCGCGCTGAACAAAAAATACAGGGACGCACGAGGCGTCCCTGGGGTCACGATGATCGGACCCCGTATCTCCCGGTTCGGGCGGTGGTCCGATGGGTTGTATTGCATTGCAATATACGCCCTGACGGCCGGTTTTGCAACCCGGCACGCGGAAGTCAGAGACGCCCTTGATGGAGGGAGACTCCAGCGAAAATTTACCGCGACGGTGTCCTCGCACAGCATGGTCGCCACCTAGGCGGGAGGGCGCGAGCGACCGGAGTGGCGCCGTGTATCCACTCGGCTTTCCCTAGAAGCTCCGGGCGATGTGTGGTGATCATTTCCCCGTGAATAAGCCGGGGATCTAGCGCGGCATTTCCGTCAACCGCCTTTTGAGGGCGGCCAAATCCAGTCCCGTCTCGCGCTGGATGCGTCGAAGCGTGCTTTTGGCAGTTGCCTGGACTTTGCGGGTTCCGAAAGGCTCGTGCGGTTGTCCCTGGAGCGATAGCACGGCCTTCAAGAGGTTCGACCAGCTCTGCCCGGACGTCCTCCTGATCTCGCGTATACGGGCGTCGGTGTCCTCGCCGGAGGCATTGTAGGGCACCGCGCGGCCGCCGGCGTGGATCGTTCGCCTATCCAGTATCCGTATGGGTTGCCCGCGAAGGATCGTTTCGAGGTCGCGTCCGGGATCGGTGACGCAATCCGGTGGGGTACACACCGGATCGTTGCGGAAGAAGAGATCCCATGCGGCTTGGCGAACGGCCTCTTCCAGTTCGTGATAGGGGTGCTGCTGTTCCGTCAGCATACCCGCCCAGAAGGGCATATAGCAGAGTTTCCAGCCGGCCGTGAAGTACTCGGGATCCCAAGGATGACCCCAGACGTGGCGAACACCGTACCCGGAGCCACTTTTCAGAGGGCATCCTGTATACTTCGTCCAGGCTTGTTGGGCTTTCGAGTTGTCGCCCAGTTTGACACTCTGTCCGTTCCAAGTGCTGTAGGCGCCCTTGTCTAGCTTTGGATGGTGCTCTCGGCTAGTACGAGCCCGGCCTGGAAAGTACGGCGTTCTCTGGCGAACACTATCCGGGTGGACGAAGTAGGAGTGCTCGAATGCGGCTTGGACAATAGTTGTACCACCGCTCCGAAGATAGCCTTCCAGTGCTTCGACCGGCGAAGTGATCGCGTCAACGTGGATGCGGGTTCCGACCATAACGAGATGTCAGCGCAACGTGTGTCTGATGGCTAAGCTATCGAGGCATGTCCTACCCAAAGGCCGACCGCCGAGCAAGTCTTTGCCGTTGTGGGCCCGGCATCATTGCAACCGCCGAACACTCACCTGGTCCGTGAGCTTCTTGCCGCCCATACCGGCAACACGGCCCACCGTCACTTTCACCTCCAGGGCGATCAAGGTCGGCTTCTGAGCGTGCGCGGACGCGCCAACGAACAGGCCGGGTGCCCCGCGCAACAAGGCGAACCGGGGCGAACTGCGGTTGCGCGATTCAAAGACCAGAGCGAGGATCGTGCATCTGGGCGATCCCGCCATTGCGGTGCTGCGCGGCATACAGCGTAGGGAGGACAGACCTTGGGTGATTCCCGCCTTGAAACGTGGAACCCATCTAGCCTTCCTGCACGGACCGTGGCGCCTCATCCTGGAGCGCACGGGCATCAAGAACCTGCGCATCCACGACCTGCGGCATTCCGTCGCCAGCGGCGGCTTGTTGGTCGGCGAGGGTCTGCACATGATTGGGAAGCTGCTCGGTCACAACAAGGTCCAGACAACCGCCAGGTACGCCCATCTCGCCAACGGTCCCATCAAGTCCGCCGCCAACCGCATTGCAAGCAGGATCGCTGACATCGCGGGGTGATGGCAGTTCAATCGCAACCCCGGAGACAGGCTAATCGGATCTTCAGGATTTCGTATGGATGGATGGCCTTTGCTCCCACCGGGGTCAAGGCACCGCGCAGCCGCCGCTTCGCTTCCGATGCCCAAGGCGCGTAAAAGGGCCGACGCAATCACGCCTCCGGTATCAATCCACACGTTGGACAGCGTACAAACACCTCTGAGGTAGGTCCAGGTTTGTCGCCAACGTGGGACCACCTCGCATCTTGACGGTGCGGCAAGTCCCAGATACCATTCCCTGAAACGATGAGAGCCGCCCAGGGGGAACGGCTCCTTCACGTCTGGTGAACACACAGAGACATGATGCCGCAACCAGCCACCGTCCCGTTTTCGGGCGCTCGGATGTCATTTTCGACCTGACCAGTTTCACATACGAAGGACAAGAGGAGTACGAGTCCATCCGATTGGTGAGGTCATGAGTCAACGCTTGGCTATACACTACGACTGGGATCCCGGAAGCGGCATAGATCTTCGCCACCTGGGCGAATCCCTCCTGGGCATAGAGAGGATCGTGTCTGTTGGACTCTTCGGGGTTGAGAACGGGAGGTTTCCGAGGGGGCGAGAGCAGTCCCCTTTCGCAATTCGAGTGACTGGAGCACAACCGGGTTCAATTGAACTCGAAACCGTAATGCACGTTGGGGAAGTCCTGGGTCTATTTGCTCTGATTCAAGAGGAAACGCGAAGCGTTCTGTCAAGCTGGGTCATGTGGGTTTTGAACAGGGTCGCTGGCCGCGATAACGAAGCCGCGGTCCGTTTCGACAGATTCCTGGAGTTTCTTCGACTCGTAGAGAGAAACCGGCACAGGGAAGCCCTGGCGATAACGCGTGCTATTGAAAACATGGATATAGAACGACTGCGTTCCTTCGCCCGAGACGCAGTGTCCCCCGTGGGGCGGTCCTGTAGCGGAATTGGCCTTTCTGAGTTTAGGGGTACAACGGATAGGGAGATAATTGACGAGTCGCTGGCGAGGGAGATACGCCGCGAGAGTAGAATCTACACAGGCCAGGATGCAATGACGGTTCGAGTCGATGGGTTTTCACACCACGACCGCAGGCTCAGGATAGAAGATCCAGAAGAACCGGGCAGGTTTATCTCGGCAGAGATCGTCGACCCTGATTTCTCTGAACTGTCCAATATCTATCTGGAAGCGGCTGCGAGACGCGAGTACCTGACGATAGTAGCAGACGTAACTTACCGCGCTAGACGAATCGTAAAGCTTTGTATCCTGTCTGCCAATGGTCCGTTCAAGGAGATACCTAAGTGAGTGAGAGTGCCTACCGCTTCGCGTGCTTTTGGAACTTCCCTCCTGGGCTTTCGTTATAGTTTCACGACCGTGTCCTCACATCTTTACGACAGCGCTCCAGCATATTGGTCCACCAGGGGCCAATTCGAACGCGATCTTCCTTCCGCGGCAGGGACACTTAGGCCTGCGATAGTGAAGTTGTGGGAACGGATCAGATGGGGCTGAACGCCGCGGAGGTGAAGATGCGCAAACGAAAGTGGCCAGTTGTTTTGGGATTGGTGCTTACGGGGCTGTGGGTTCTGGTGCCGACGGCGATTCTGTTTTACGAGGCTGGTGGGCACTTTCGGTCCATGGACCCCAATCAGTGGGGCGATTTCCTGTCTGGCATCGCAGCACCCCCCGCACTACTCTGGCTGGTGATCGGGTACTTCCAGCATGGGAAAGAAATCGAGTTGCAGCAAGAAGAGCTGCGGCGCCAAGTGCAGGAAACGGCCCATCTTGTGGCGCAATCCGAAAGGCATGCGGAAGCAACGGAAGAACTTGTCCAGATAACGCGAACGAATCAGGAAGCCGAGAAGTTGCACCAACTACATGAGAGTTCTCCGAAGTTCGAACTCGTTGAAATCGTTATAGGAAAGGAGACATGCGAGGCCATCATGATAAATCTTGGTGGAGCCGCGCATAAGGTCAAAACGCAACATGCTGCAGAATTGCCCCAAGTAGACTGTCGCTTCGCGTCAACTCTCAAGAATGGGGATCAGGGCACGGTGGTGATTCACGGCATCCCTACTGGGTCAACCGCCGCGCCAGTCCGTTTCTCTCTACAATGCTTCGATGTTCGAGGCTATGAGCACTTCTTCCAGTTTGAACTCCAGCTATTCCGCGAAGAAAGCCGCTGCACTCTGCACCAAGTTACCCACGCGGCCTTTGAACATTTCACGGAACCGATTACCGACAAGGATGGAACAGTGGCGCATGAGCCTCGTACTCGGATGGTCCCGCTCCCTGGCTCTATCTGATTCGGAGTCAGGAGTTCTGTGTTTCGATCTCGGACGGGGCAACCACGCGAAAGTGCAGGGTGCCTCCCTCGGTTATTGCTTTGAGCAGCTCTCTGCGGCACCAACGCTGATGCCAGGACTCACAACCCGGCGCATCCGTGTCGCTTCACGCAACGGAATCTCGAACCTTGATGCCTCTTCTTGCGTAGACGCGCGGGGCTAGAGAAGTTTGACGGCGGCGACGATCAGGCCGCCCTGGGCGATCTTGACAGTCGTCCCGGTGGCGAATATTCTGGGAGAACCGTTACAAGTTCATGACGCGAGGACCCGTCATGGAACTCAGCCGGCACGGCAGAAGATCAGGGACCGGCCAAAGGACAGGGAGGACGTCATGAAATCAGCCGTATTGCGGATTTTCGCCCTTATGTGCCTGATCGGGACGCTGTTGGCGCCCGGCGTGCTCCACGCCCAGGCCAAGCGCGCCATCACCCAGATCACCGGCGATCTCTACCGCTTCCAGAACAACTTCCATTACTCCGTCTTCCTGGTGACGCCGGACGGCGTGATCGTCACGGATCCCATCAACGCGGAGGCGGCCAGATGGCTCAAGGCCGAGATCGCCAAGCGGTTCGACCGGCCCATCAAGTACCTGATCCTCAGCCACGATCACCGCGACCACAGCGCCGGCGGCGAGGTCTTCGCGGACACCGCGACGGTAATCGCCCACGAGAAAGCGAAAGCCGTGATCATCGCCGAACGCCGCCCGACCGCCGTGCCCGACATCACGTTCTCGGACCGCATGACGGTGGAGCTGGGAGGCAAGCGGGTCGAACTCATCTACACGGGGCGCAACCACTCGGACAACTCGATCGTCATGCTGTTCCCGGACGAGCGCACTCTTTTCGCCGTCGACTTCGTGTCGGTCAAGCGCCTGCCCTTCCGCAACCTCTCCGATTCCTACTACCCTGACTGGATCGACTCGTTGCGGCGTGTCGAGGAGCTCGACTTCGACATCCTGGCGCCCGGTCACGGGGCCATGGGCATGAAGCGGGACGTCCGCGATCATCGCCGGTACCACGAGGACCTGTACAACGCCGTCGTGGCCGCCGCGCGCGCGGGGCAGAGCCTGGAGCAAATGAAGGCGTCGATCACCCTCGACCAGTACAAGGATTGGGGTTCCTACGCCGATTGGCGCAAGCTCAACATCGAAGGGGTCTACGCCCGCGTCGTACTGCAACGACGGGGAAACTGAGCGCACCGTCCGTTCGACTGCAAGCGAGGGGCTTGGGGACTGACCGCAAGCCCTCTACGTCCCCATCTCCCATCCGACCGGCATGGGACAAGGACACCGCGGACACTCCAGGGGCCGCGGCCGCATGCCTGGCCCGGTCGTGTCCTCTTCGGTCAGCCGCTCCGGTCTACATCGGGTAGACCGTCCCGTTCCCGCACAGATGCC
>JAPPNE010000084.1:0-115997 GCA_028818775.1 Deltaproteobacteria bacterium
ACAAGATGCCGGCCAACCAGTACTGGGAGGTCTGGGACAAGGCGCCCTGGGGCTATACCGCCTGGACGCACCGTCCCCTCGGCACCATGGTGCTCGGCCTGGGCTACCGCGCCGGCGTGCCCTGGAACGAGAGCGCCTACAACAACCCGAAGTTCGACGCCGCTCTCGACGATGCCGAGGCCACCCTCGACGTCAACGAGCGCAAGAAGAAGATGGCCGTCTGCGAGAAGATCCTCCAGGACGACGCCATCATTCCGCAGCCCTTTTGGCGCTCGGTCTTCAAGGCGGCCAACAAGCGGGTCAAGGGGCACCAAACCCATCCGACGCTGTACCACCAGTTCCACAACGTGTGGCTGGAGGGGTAACGGGCTAAGCCGCGGTGGCTTGGACAGGGGCGGCCGGCCGGTCGCCCCTGTCTTCCACGGCCGGATCGCGTACACCGGCCGACTCGCCCTGCCGAGCACCGGAGACCGACATGACACAACTGATTCTGCGGCGGGTGGGCATGATGCTCCTCATCATGCTGGTGGTGGCGCTGCTTCTCTTTCTCATGAACGAGGGCGACCCCCGGCTTATCGCGCGCAGCGTCCTCGGGCCCTACGCCCAGGACCAGCAGCTCGACGCCTGGATCGCCCAGCACGGCTACGACCGGCCGATCATGGTCCGCTACTTCGATTGGATCGGACGCGTGCTCTCCGGCGACCTGGGCGATTCCATCATCTACAAGCGGCCGGTGAACGAGATCTTCTGGGACCGGCTCGGCAACACCGGCATCCTCGCCGGCGTGACCTTCGTGGTCATGGTGGTGGTGGCGCTGACCCTCGGGGTGCTGGCGGGCATGAAGGAAGGCTCGGCGCAGGACCGGGTGATCTCGGTCTTTTCCATCACCACGACCTCGATCCCGGAATACGCCAGCGCGGTGCTGCTGGCCTGGATCTTCGTCTTCGGGCTCGGCTGGCTTCCGGGCACCTCGGCCATGACCGGGGGTTTCAACGTCGTCGAACTGATCCTGCCCGTGATGGTGCTGACGCTGTACGGTTTCGGCTACGTGGCGCGCATGACCCGGGCGTCCATGGCGGAGGTCATGACCAACCACTACATCCGCACCGCCATGCTCAAGGGGCTGCCGTACCGGCACATCATCATGAAGCACGCGCTGCGGAACGCGCTCATCGCGCCGTTCACGGTCATCATGCTGCAGATCAACTGGCTCCTGTCCGGGGTGGTGGTGACGGAGTTCGCCTTCGGCTACAAGGGGTTCGGCGCGCTCCTGCTGGAGGCGGCGCTGCGGCGCGACATCTTCGTCATCGAAGCCTGCGGGCTGGCGGCGGTGTTCGTGGCGGTCTTCACCCAGACCATCGGCGACGTCGGCTACACCTACCTGAACCCGCGGATCCGGTTCAAGTGAGGAGGGGAGCATGGCTACGAATTCCGACAGCACACCCCTCGTAAGACCGGATTCGACCATCGTGAACGCGGTCAAGGCCGCGGCCCTCCTGCGCGAGAGCCCGGTGGGCATGGTGGGCGCGTTGATCGTCGTCTTCTTCGTCCTGCTGGCGATCTTCGCGCCGCTGGTGTCGCCCTACGATCCCAACGCCACGATGCTGCCGTTCGCGTTTCCGGGCACGGCCGCGCCGGACGGCGGCGTGTTCCTGCTAGGCACCGATCACCTGGGCCGCGACATCCTCTCGCGCATCATCTGGGGCGGCCAGCGGGTGCTGTTCTACGCCACGATCGCGACGATCTCGGCGTACATCGTCGGCATCGTCATGGGCTTGGCGGCGGGTTATTTCCGCGGCTACCTGGATGAGATCATCTCGTTCTTCGCCAACGTGATCCTGTCGTTTCCCATCATGGTGCTCTACGTCCTGATCATCGCCAAGCTGGGCGCGTCGGGGCTCAACATCGTCTTCGCGGTGGTGTTCGCGTCCTCGCCGGGCATCATGCGCATCGTGCGCGGCGTCACCATGGACATCGCTACCCGAGACTACATCGCCGCGTCGCAGACACGGGGCGAGGGCCCCTGGTACATCATGCTGGTGGAGATCCTGCCCAACGCGCGCAGCCCGCTGATCGTCGACTTCTGCCTGCGCATGGGCTACACGACCATCACCATCGGCGCGCTCGGATTCCTGGGCCTGGGCCTGCCGCCGCCCGACCCCGACTGGGGCGGCATGATCACCGAGACCCGCGCCTTCGTCACCGGCGGGTTCCCGCACATGGCCATCATGCCCGCGTGCGCGGTGTCCCTGCTGGTGCTGGGATTCAACCTGCTGGCCGACGGACTGCGGGAAGTGTCGTTGAGAGACTAGGAGGAACGTGATGGCGGATCACAACGGCAACGGAGGCGGCGACGCGCCGGTGCTCGATATCTCGGGTCTCCGGCTCAGCTACTACACGCGCGCCGGGGAGATCCCCGCGGTGATGGACTTCGACCTCACCATCGCCAAGGGCGAATCCGTGGGGCTCGTGGGCGAGTCCGGATGCGGCAAGTCCACCGTGGCCAACGGCATCATGCGCTACATGGGCAAGAACGGCGGCATCGTCGGCGGCACCATCAAGTTTCAGGGCCGGGACATGGCGGAGATGAGCGAGGAGGAGATCCGGCGGGTGCGCGGCAAGGACATCGCCATGATCTACCAGGAGCCCATGGCCGCGCTCAATCCGAGCCTGACCATCGCCGCTCAGCTCATGGAAGTCCCCATGATCCACGAGGGGGTCAGCGAGGAAGAGGCGTTCCAGCGCTCCTTCGACATGCTGTCGGCGGTGCACATCCCGGACCCCAAGCGCCTGATGGACTCGTACCCGCACCAGGTTTCCGGCGGCCAGCAGCAGCGCGTGGTCATCGCCATGGCGCTCCTGTCGCGGCCGGCGCTCCTGCTCCTGGACGAGCCCACCACGGCGCTGGACGTGACCGTGGAGGCGGGCATCGTCGAACTGATCGCGGAGTTGAGCAAGGAATCCGGCACCTCGCTGCTCTACATCTCCCACAACCTGGGCCTGATGCTGGAGGTGTGCGACCGCATCTGCGTCATGTACTCCGGCGAGGTGGTGGAGGAGGGGCATATCAGCTCCATTTTCTCCTGGCCCAAGCACCCGTACACCCACGGCCTGTTCGGCTGCATCCCGCTGCCGCACGCGGACAAGAACGCGCGTCCGCTGAACGCCATCAAGGGCCAGCTTCCGCTGCCGCACCAGCGCCCCACGGGCTGCTATTTCGGGCCACGCTGCGACTTTTTCCAGGCCGGACGCTGCGACAGCGACCACATCCCCATGGAGGAAGTCTTCACCGACGACGACGACGCCCACCGGGTACGCTGCCTGCGCTGGAACGAGATCGATCACGACGAGGCGCGTAGCGTCGAGACGACGCGCGAGCCCATCGAGGTGGGCGATACGGTCCTCGAAGTCGACAACATGCGCAAGTACTACGAGGTCAAGGAGAGCACGCTGGCGGCGATGGTTTCCGGCGGCTCCGTGCGCCAGGTCAAGGCCAACGAGAGCATCAGCTTCGACGCCGGAGAAGGGGAGACGGTGGCCATCGTGGGCGAGTCGGGGTGCGGCAAGTCCACCTTCGCCAAGGTGCTCATGGGGCTGGAGACCGCCACGGAAGGGGAGGTGCGCCTCGACGGCACGGACCTCGGCAGCATCGAGGTCAAGAAACGCACTCCCGAGCAGCTCGCGTCGCTGCAGATGGTGTTCCAGAATCCCAACGACACCCTCAATCCGTCCCACAGCATCGGCTACCAGATCGGACGGGTGATCAAGCGTTTCGGCATCGAATCCGATCCCGCGAAGATCCAGGATCGGGTCCACAAGCTGCTCGATACGGTGAAGCTGCCGCGCGACTTCGTCAACCGCAAGCCGCGCCAGCTATCCGGCGGACAGAAGCAGCGGGTGGGCATCGCCCGCGCCTTCGCAGGCAATCCCAAGACCGTCATCGCGGACGAGCCCATCTCCGCCCTCGACGTCTCCGTGGCCGCGGCCGTGACCGAGCTGCTGATGGACATCCAGCGCGAGCACCGCACCACGCTCCTGTTCATCAGCCACGACCTGTCCGCGGTGCGCTATCTCGCAGACCGCATTGTGGTCATGTACCTGGGACAGATCATGGAGCGGGGGACCACGGACGAGGTCTTCGCGCCGCCGTACCACCCCTATACCGAGGCGCTGCTGTCGGCCGTGCCCATCGCCGACCCCGAGGTGGAGAAGCGCCGCATCGTGCTGGAAGGCAATCTCCCGAGCCCCCTGGACCCACCCAAGGGATGCCCGTTCTCCACCCGCTGCCAGCGCAAGGTCGGCGACATCTGCGACAACGAGCCGCCCCCGGTCCAGCTCGACGGCGAGGGCCACTCCATCGCCTGCCACATTCCGCTGGACGAGCTGCGCGAGGTGGAACCGGTGATCACCATCCCGGACCGGGACCTGGAAGCGCCGGCGCCGACGCAGGCGTAACAAAAGGGCAAACGGACGGCTCTCCAAGACGAGAGGTACCATGAACCGGCTTTTGTCAGGCTGGCGCGGCTGGCTCGCCGCGGGTCTGGTTGGCTGCACGACCGTCGCCGTGGCGTTGGCGATGCCGGTTCCCCTAACCGAGCCTCCCCCGACGGCTCCCCCGGCGCCGCTGCCGGTACTCTCCGACGAGGTGGCTGCGGTGGCGGCGAGAGACGACTTCAAGATTTTTCTCCAGAGCGCGCGCTGGGGCGACCACGGGCCGAGGACGCCAAAGCGCGCAGGCTCGCCCGCACCGGCCGCGCCGCCTGCTCCCACGACCAACCCTGAACTCGCCAGGATGAACTACGTGGGGTTGATCACCATCCATGACCAGCGAACCGTGTTGTTCGACGTGCCGGATGTGGGGGTTGTCCGGTACGTACCGGGTGACAGGCTCCCCGACGGCCGCGTACTGGTTTCGGTCACGGATGACAGTCTGACGCTCAGAGCGGATGGCCGCGCCGACGAAGTGCTCGTGCTGTTCCCGACCATAGAGAACAACACCCGGAACGCCGCGCCGAAATCCGACGAAACCGAAATGCGCTCCCGCGGCTCCAAGGGTTCGAGATGAACGTTTCCATTCGGTATTTCCGTACCACCCTGCTCCTGGCGCTGGCGTGCCTGGTGCCGGCGTGCGCGGAGGTTCAGGTGGAGCCGTTTCCCGAGCCGATCCGGCCGGCCAGGGAGCAGCCGCCCACGCCCGCCGTGGCTCCGCCGCCCGCGGACGAGATTCCCGCCCAAGACGGTACCCGCACATCCCGGGCTCCGGGTGTTGTCATCCAGCGGTCGGTGGCGGAAGGCATTACCGACCGGTTGGGCGAGGATCTTGTCGGAGATCCCATCCAGGTCAGCTTCCACAACATTCCTCTTGTGGCCTTCATAAACGAGATCTTCGGTGAAGAACTCAAGATGTCTTTCGTGATCTCGCCTGGCTTGCGCCAGAAGGTCGATCTGGTCACCCTCAAGCTGACCGAGCCGCTGGCGCCGCGCCTGCTGTTTGCAACCGCCCGCCGCGTGCTGCGGGAATTCGGCGTCGATATCGTCGCCACCGACGAGGGGATCCTCACTTTCGTCCTGAGCCAGGACATCGCCTCACGGGACGTGCCCCTGTTCGTGAGCGGCCGCGCCCTGCCGGATGTCCCGCCCAGCCATCGGGTGATCTTCCAGCTCGTGCCGCTCAAGGTGGTGCGCGGTCCGCAGGTGAGGGGATGGCTGAGCGCGGCATTCGACCGGCAGGACCTGGAGATCATCGAGGATCCGGACCGCAACGCCCTACTGCTCAAGGGCAACAGCGACATGCTGGTGCGGGCGCTCGCCATGATCGAGGTCTTGGACCAGCCGCTGCTCCGCGGGCGCTACGGCGTGATCGTCGAGCCGGTCTTCATGAGGTCCCAGGACCTGGCCAAGGCGCTGAACGAGGTTCTTCACGCCGAAGGATACCAGTCGAGCGTCGGAACCGCCGGGAAGGGCGGCTCGATCATTCTCCTCGCGCTGCCCGAGGTGAACAAGATGGTCGCCTTCGCGGGAGATCAGGCCACGCTCGACCATGTCGAGGAATGGGCCCGAATACTGGATACCGGCCGCAAGGAGTCCATCGAGACGGCGCTCTTCACTTACGAGGTTCGCAACACGCAGGCTGAAGAGTTGACCGAAACCCTGAACCGGATGCTCACTCTCGGCGTGACGGGGAAGGGAAAGGCGGCGCCTGCACCGAAGCCCGCGCCGGCGACCGGGGCCATGGGTACCCGGCGGGGGGCGCCGCCCCCGCGGCCGGCCGAGGCCGAGCCGCCCAGCGACCGCATCGTCGTCGACAAGAAACGGAACATGTTGCTCTTCCGCGGCTCCGGCAAGGAATGGGCGGAGATCCGAAGCGTCATCGAGAAACTGGATAAATCCGTGCCGTTGGCGCTGATCGAAGTGCTGATCGCCGAGGTGACGCTCACGGACCAGGAGAAGACGGGCATCGAGTATCTCTTCAGGGGCAGCATCAGTGACTACGGCCTTGTCGGCAAGCTGGGGGGGCTCGGTATCGGTGAATCAGGCCTGTCGGTGATTCTCGACAGCGCGGGGGAGACTCGCGCGCTGCTCAACCTGTTCTACCGTGACGACCGGGTCGTGATCCGGTCGCGGCCCCGTCTTCTCGTCAAGAGCGGTGAGACCGCCACCATCGACGTCGGCAACGAGATCCCTGTGATCACCCGTATTTCCGATGACAATCGTCAGAGCGCCAATTCGATCAACATCCTGCAGGACGTCACCTACCGGAAGACCGGAGTACAACTCGAGATCAAGCCGATCGTCCAGGCCAACGGACTGGTGGACCTTCAAATCTCGCAGCAGCTCAGCGAGGCCCGTCCGACGGCGGCGACGAGCCTGGCGGGCACGCCGACCATTCTGAACCGGCAGATCAGCACCAGCCTGACGCTCCGGGACGGCGGCTCCCTGTTGCTCGGCGGACTCATTTCCGGCAGTCAGAGCGCGGGTGAGACCGGTGTTCCCATCCTCGGACAACTGCCCCAGATAGGCCGGCTGTTTCGCGCCGATTCGGTCGAGAAAGACCGGACCGAGCTGATGATCATGGTCACTCCTTACGTGATCACGGATCACGAGGAGGGCTGGGAGCTCACCCGGCGGATTCGCGACCGTCTGGAACTGCATTCCGACATGGCTGGGGAACAGAAGAGCTCGCAGCGGCTTCAACCCGACAAGTGATACCGGCCGCGATGCGGGAAGCTCATTGCTGTCACCCAGCGGCCTTTCGGCTCGGACTTCCCAGTCTGATTCCTCTTCTTCCATGGGTTCTCAAGCGTGGCCGGTGCGGCTATTGCGGCGGGAGAGTTTCGCTGGCTGTCCCGTTTATCGAACTCGTCATGGTTGCGGTGGTGGTGTTGACGGCCGTGCAGGCGCAGGATATCGCGCACGTTGTCGCAAGCGGTCTCTTCGGTTGGCTCCTGATTGTGTTGATGGACACCGATCTCCGGCACCAGATTCTTCCTGACAGTCTGACCGCGGCGCTCCTGGCGAGCGGCCTTCTGGCGGCGCTGTTCTTGTCGGCGCCGGGCTTTGCCGAGGCATTTGCCGGCGCGGCGATAGGCGCCGGCAGCTTCTTCTTGCTGCGCTTCTTCTACTTTCGCTACCGCGGCATCGAGGGCCTCGGGCTGGGGGACGTCAAGTTGATGGCCGGGCTCGGCGCATGGTTGGGCGCGTCCTGGTTACCCTTGCTGGTCATCGTTGCCGCCGTTTCCGGGCTGCTGTCGGCATTCCTGCGGGCATGGAGCGACGGAGCCAGAGTCTCGGCGACGAGCGCGGTACCCTTTGGCGCCTACCTTGGCGGCAGCGCGCTTGTGCTCTCGTACTTGAGGGCGGCGGGCGTCTGGTAGTGATAGGCCGGTCCATGGCCACGTCCCTCCGGCAGGCGCCTCTCGTCAGGACGATGCCGCTTTTGATATGATACGGCGCGGGTTACGACAGGATCAGGTCCTCACGATGAACAAGATGCCGGAACCAAGACCGGACGCCGCATCGCAGGGCGCGTTTTCCGAAAAGCGTCTTGCCGAGTTGCTCGTCGAAAGAAACGACGTCCAGCAGGCGGATCTGGACAATGCTCTCCGGATTCAGCGCTCCGTCGGCGGCCGTCTCGACGTGTTGCTGCTCCGGACCGGGACGGTCTCGGAAGACCTGCTGCTGCAACGGCTCGCCGAACTCCAGGGCGCGACCTACCTCCGCAAGGCCGAGGATCTGCCGGACAGCCTCGAGGTGCACCGGTTCGTTTCCGAGTCGCCGATCAAACGGGAGTGGTTTCTGGACAACGGCGTTCTGATGTGGCGCCGGGACGGCCGTCTCTTCTGCATCGCCCGGGATATCCGCGATCACGGAGTGCTCGCCACCCTTTCCTACTTCTATCCGGGCGAGGCTGTGACCTTCTGCCTCACCGCCGGCCACCAGATCGACCGTCTGCTCGATGCCGTTGACGGGGGGCAGGCGGCCGAGCGCCTTCGTGCCGGCGATAGCGCCAGACAACTCGCCGAAGTGGCCGAGGAGGCTCCGGTCATCGAATTCGTCAACAACCTGCTCGCACAGGCCGTGGACCTGAAGGCATCGGACATCCACATCGAACCGGCTGAAGAGCAGTTCGCGGTCCGGATGCGTGTCGACGGCGTGCTGCAAACCAGGTTGGTGCAGCCGGTGGAGCGCTTCCCGGCCATCGCATCCCGGGTCAAGCTTATATCCGGCCTCGACATCGCGGAACGGCGGTTGCCCCAGGACGGCCGGATCTCGACCCGGATCGCGGGACAGGAGATGGACATCCGGGTATCGACGGTGCCCTGCGCGTTCGGCGAATCGGTAGTGCTGCGGATGCTGGCGAAGGAGCGGGCGGACCTCGTTCTGACGAATCTGGGCATGGAAACCGACCATCTCGCCCTGTTTCGAAGCTGGTGCCAGACGAGCAGCGGTATCGTGCTGGTCACCGGGCCCACTGGGTCCGGCAAGTCCACCACGCTCGCCGCGGCGCTCACCGAGATCGACGACGGCGTCAAGAAGATCATTACGGTGGAAGATCCGGTCGAGCACCAGATGCCCAACATCACGCAGATCCAGACCCATGCGGAGATCGGCTATACGTTTGCCCGGGCGCTGCGCGCCATTCTGCGTCAGGACCCGGACGTCATCATGATCGGCGAGATACGTGATCTTGAGACCGCGGAGATCGCCGTGCGCGCGGCGATGACGGGGCACCTGGTGCTGTCGACGGTCCATACCAACGATGCGCTGTCGAGCTTTACCCGCCTCATCGACATGGGAGTGGAGCCGTTTCTGGTGTCGGGATCGGTCCGCGGGGTCCAGGCACAACGGCTGGTGCGCAAGGCATGCTCGGGTTGTTCGATCCACACCGCCCCCCCGGAGGGTTTCCGCGCGCGCCTCGAACACCTTCCGCCGCACATGCTCGGCGATCGGTGGGTGGCTGTCGCCGGTTGCGATGCTTGCGGGGGCACCGGCTACAGCGGCCGGACCGGCATCTACGAACTCGTTCCCGTGTCCGGCGAGATCCAGGAACGGATCGTATCCGGGGCAAGACTCACGGAGTTGAAGACACTGGCGCTTCGTCAGGGCCATCGCACTCTGTTGGAGGATGGCCTCCTGAAGGCGTCTCATGGGTGCACCACAGTGGAGGAGGTTGCGCGCCTGGGGATCGAGGAATGACCGGCGATGCGGGAGTACGAGTACGAGATCATCGATCGTGACGACCGGGTCGTGAAGGGACGCGCCAAGGCGGCCTCGGTGAACGAGCTTGTTCGCGGCTTGAATGCCGAGGGCCATACCGTCGTCGAGGTGAAGGAACCCCGGGCCGCGCGGCCGTCGCCGTTCCGCCGCCGGCCCGGCGTACAGGACCGCATAGTGGCGCTTCACGAGTTGGCGACGCTGCTCGAATCCGGAGTTTCTCTGGGCAACGCCGTACAGGCCCAGGCCGACGGCACCCGGCACCCGGCACTGACGGCTTCCTTCGAGGCGATGGCCATGGCGCTGGTGCGTGGAGAGAGCTTTCTCCAGGCCCTTCGCGCCGGGCACCTGTCCCTCCCCGAGTATGTCTACCAACTGGTTGAAGCCGGCGAATTGAACGGTCAGCTTGCCACCGCGCTCCGCCAGGCCGTCGAGCAGATGCAATACGATCAACGTGTGGCCTCGGAAATCCGGGGCGCGCTGCTCTATCCGGCAATCCTGGTCGTTTCCGGCTGCACCGCGGTCCTCATCGTCTTCGTGTTCGTCATCCCGCAGTTCTCCGGCCTGCTGGAGAGCGGCAACGAGTTGCCGCTGCTCGCGGAAGCCGTGTTGCGCGCCGGACTATGGTTCGACGCCAACGGCTGGCTGCTTGCCGGCGTATCTGTCATCTTCGCCGTCGCCATTGCCGCCCTCTCACGCAGTGAAGGGGTACGCCAACAGGTACGGGACACGTTGTCCGCCTTGCCGGTCCTCCGTGACTGGTTTACCGAAGCCGATACCGCCAAATGGGCCTCGCTCATGAGCGCCATGCTGGCGAGCCGCGTCGGCATCATGGACGCCCTCCCCCTCGCCGCGCACAGCGTCCGGATTTCCCGCCGCAGGGCGACGCTGGAACAAGCCACCGGCGATGTCCGCGGCGGAGCATCCCTGTCAGAGGCGCTTGAGAAGCGCCGCGCGCTCACCCCCACCGGCTACAACCTGCTCCGGGTCGGCGAGCAGTCGGGCCAGCTCGCCGAGATGCTGCACGCCCTCGCAACCCTCTGTGACGAGAACGGCCGGCGGCGCATGAAGCGATTCCTTACCCTGATCGAGCCGCTGGCGGTCGTGCTGGTCGGCGGCTTTCTCGGTCTAATCATGATCGGGGTCATCCTTGCCATCACTAGTGTGAATGATGTGACGTTCTGATGTGTTGGTGCGATTCGTGATGCGCGAAATCGGCTCGGGGCACGTTTGCGGTCGTAGGGGCAGACGGAAACAACAGAGTTTCCCAAATCCAATCGTCCTTCCACTAGAGCAAAAAAATTCCTCTTTAGTTTGACCAGGGTGAGTCCGCAGTGGTAATTCTGTATCGTTTCGAACGCCGAAGGGCCGTCCAGCGCGGTATCGGCGAGGGTTGGAACGATGGATCTCCGAAGCCTGACGCGGGGCTTACGCAGGGCCTTGGTGTTTCCGCTGCTGCTTGGAGGCGCCATTTCGGTGCCAGCTCCGGTCCTATCGATGATGGGGCCGGTGGGCCACGGCGCGGCGGGCGAACCGGGGCTGGTCCCTGCGGCGATGACGGCGCCGATCACGGTTCCGTTCTTCACCCAATCCACCTCCACGGGTAGCGTCAGCTACCTGCGCATCATCAACCACTCAACAGAAGCAGGCACGGTCAGCATCGTGGCGTATGACGATGCAGGGACGAGGTACGGTCCCGCGACGCTGGAAGTGGACGCGGGCGAGTCGGTTCACTTCAATGCCGGGGACCTAGAGGCGGGGAATGCGGACAAGGGGCTGGGGGACAAGGACCAAGGTTTCAGGGAGGGAATCGGCACCGGCACGGGGGCGTGGCGGCTGGAGCTGACGAGCACTTTGGAGATCGAGGCATTTTCCTACAGCCGGACGGAGGGCGGGGTGGTGAGCGGCATGCAGGCGGTGGTGCCGCGGACGGGTTCTGGGCATTGGATCGGGCTCTTCAATCCGGCGAGCACGATAGGGCGGGAGAGCCGCTTGCGTTTGGTCAACCGTGGGGCGGCGCCTGTGGCGGTGACCATCGAGGGAGTGGATGACGCGGGCGAGTCAGGGTCCGGAGCAGTGCGTCTGACGTTGCCGGCATGGGGCGCACGGATCGTAACGGCGGAGGAGTTGGAGAGCGGTGAGGGCGAAGGGTTCACGGGAGCGTTGGGAGACGGGAGCGGGAGGTGGCGGCTGTTGGTGACGGCGGGCGGTGCGATCGAGGTGATGCACCTCTTGGCGAGCACAACGAGCGGAGAGATGACAAACCTGTCTGCGGGGCCGGTATCACCCGTGGACGGGGACGACGGGGCGACGACGATCCACAAGGTGGGGCTGTTTCCCGCGGCGTCGGAGGAGGGGTTGGAGGGAGTGCTGCGGATCGTGAACCGGACGCGGCAGGCGGGACGTGTGAGCATTGAGGCCATCGATGACACGGGAGCGAAGTTCGGTCCGGTGACGGTGTACCTGAGCGCTTTGAAAGGACTGGTTCTGACGTCTGGAGACCTGGAGGAAGGGAATTCGAGCAAGGGAGTGTTCAGGGGCACGGGAGCCGGGACGGGAGACTGGCGGCTGCGGCTGAGCACGAGTTTGGAGATCGAGGTGCAGTCCTATGTGTACCCGCTGGGTGTTCAGGACGGGCTGCTGTCGGCGATGCACACCCTGGTGTCGCGCGGGGCAAAGGGTCACCGGGTGACGCTGTTCGACCCGGGGGAGGTTGCGGGATCGAGCGGGAGTCTGCGGTTGATCAACCCGTCTGAAACGGAAGCGGCGGTGACGATCCGGGGAGTGGACGGCACGGGAGCGACACCGGGAGGAGAGGTGAGGCTTACGCTTGGGGCGGGCGAGTCGCGCGAGGTGACGGTGGCGGAGTTGGAGGAAGGGACTGGAACGGGGCTGGTGGGAGCGCTGGGGGACGGCACCGGTCAGTGGCACCTGTCGATAGAGTCAAACCGGCGGATTGGGGTGATGAGCTTGTTGTCAGGACCGGGGGGTCGGCTAGCTAACCTGTCCTCACCGCCGGGGGGAACCATGGCGGCGTTTCAGGATGCGCCTGCCGGGTCGGGGGACACGGCGACAGCGGCGGAGGTGTTCGGCGCACACATCTCCGAGCCGGTGGTGCACTCGCGCTGCATCTACTGTCACGTGGAAGAGGGGCGATCGGGCCACACTCGGCTGGTGTTCGAGGAGTCGACGACCGAGGATCACGAGGCGTTGAACCTGGCGGTCTTCGAGCACTTCCTGTCCGTAGTGGAGGGGGGAGCGTCGCGCATTCTGAACAAGATCCAGGGGGTATCGCACGGGGGTGGAGAGCAAGTGCCGGCGAACAGTGATGACTTCGCGCAGATGGAGCGGTTCCTGGCGGCACTGGAAGGGCCGCCGGAGCTGTTCAGCCGCCACATCTCGGAGCGTGTGGTGCAGTCGCGGTGCATCTACTGCCATGTCATGGGTGGCAGGTCAGCTCATACACGGCTAGTGTTCCAGCCGGAGACGAATCCGGACCACGAGGCGCTGAACTTGGCAACGTTCGAGAACTTCCTGGCGGAGGTGGGGGGTGGAGCATCCCGCATCCTGAACAAGATCCAGGGGGTCTCTCACGGGGGCGGGGAGCAGGTACCCGCGGACAGCGACGACTTTGCGCAGATGGAGCGGTTCCTCGGCCGGCTGGACACAGGGGTAGTGCCTGCGGCGATCACCGTAGATACGCTGTTCGACCCGGTACGGATGGCGCCGTTGCGGAAGACTTTGCGGCGGGCGGCGCTGATCTTCGCGGGGCGGGTGCCGACCGAAGAGGAGTACGCCTCGATCTACGGCGGCGGCGGGGCGTTTCGTGCTGCCATCCGCAACCTGATGACCGGGCCGGAGTTTCATGAGTTCCTGATCCGGGGGGCGAATGACCGGCTGCTGACCGATCGGGACGATGGCAATATCATCGACCACGACCAGTTTGTGGACTTCACTAGAGAGCACTATCGCCGGAAAAAGGCGGCCGTTGCCAGCGGGGACTTGAGCAGTTTCCGCTCTTGGTACCGCAACGTGGAACATGGTGCGCGCCGCGCACCCTTGGAGCTTATCGCACATGTGGTTGAGAGTGACTTGCCGTATACGGAAATCCTGACGGCCGACTACATCATGGCAAATCCATATGCAGCCAGGGCGTACGGGGCATCGACGACATTCGATGACCCTGACGATCCCCGTGAATTCAGACCGACAAAGATTGTCTCGTACTATCGAATGGGCGACGATTTCGAACGCGAACACGATCGCATCGTCGACGCCACCCGCATCATTAACCCTGGTTCTTTGCGTACGGACTATCCGCACGCGGGCATTCTAAACACGACCATGTTCCTCAGCCGCTACCCTTCCACGGCCACCAACCGCAATCGGGCACGGGCGCGCTGGACCTATTATCACTTCCTTGGCCTGGACGTCGAGAAGTCAGCGTCACGGACCACCGATCCCGTCGCGCTGGCAGACACCAATAACCCGACCCTGCATAATCCGGCCTGCACCGTCTGCCACAGCGTACTGGACCCGGTCGCTGGAGCGTTCCAGGACTACGGCGATGACGGATTCTACAAGGACCAGTGGGGTGGCATGGATTCGCTGCACCGGTTGTACAAGCAGGATCGTGGAACTCCACTGAATGTTGAAGTCGAATCCTGGCAAGATCGACAGACACTGACGTGGCCGCTGCTGCTGGCCGCGGGCACCCATACGGTGAAGGTGGCCTTCGTCAACGATTTCTGGGACGAAGCCACCCGTCAGGGCGGCGAAATATTCATCGACCGACTGGTGATCCTCGATGCTCAGGGTCGACAGGTAAGCAGCGTGGAGTTCGAGGACGTAGAACCGCCGGTCAAAGCCGATGGCGGCCGTTGCGGGCGCATTTCGCGTAACCCCGCCACCGGGCGCGAAGATCACTTTATTCTGACGAGTAGTAACCGGCGGTGTGTATGGCGTATCGATGTCGAGGTTCCGACCCTGGATGTCTATACGGTCGAGGTGGTTGCGTGGTCGAACGGGCATCGCGAGCACTACAGACCGGACGGCTATGCCAGGCTCGCCGTCAGTGCCAACGGCTATGAAGACGGCGACACTTGGTATCGCGACATGCGTATACCGGGCTTCAGTGCAGAACAGGCGCCCGAGGGCCAGGACAGTCTGCAGTGGCTGGCACAACAGATCGTCGACGACCGGCGCTTCGCCGAGGCGACGGTCAGGTTCTGGTGGCCGGCGATCATGGGGAGCGAGTTGGTGGAGCCGCCGGCGGAAGAAGGCGACGCGGATTTCAAGGGTAAACTGCTTGCCGCCAACGCACAGAGCGCGGAGGTGAGGCGGTTGGCGCATGGTTTCCAGCAGGGGTTTCATGGCGGGTCGGCGTACAACCTCAAGGATCTTCTGGTCGAAATCGTACTCTCGAAATGGTTTCGTGCAGATGTGCTGTATGATTCGGATACGGTACGCCGGGTAGCGCTCCGGTACGCCGGCGCGCGTCGGTTGCTGACACCGGAGGAACTGGCACGCAAGACCACAGCACAGACGGGCTACCAATGGGACCGGTGGTTCAACAAAACCTGTAGGTGGGACACTTGCGAGCCTTTGCCCAATCGTCTGACGCAACGTCTCAGGCTGCTGTACGGTGGAATCGACTCGGATGGTATTACAGAGCGTGCGCGGAACATGACGTCGGTGATGGCCGGGGTAGCCAAGCGGTACGCGGTGCGCACAAGTTGTCCGGTCGTCATGCGCGAGCTCTTTCTGTTGCCGGACGGAGGCCGGAAACTGTTCACGGGCGTCGACAGGAACGTGACGCCCGAACTGGACTTCCGCACCTCCTTCGAGATCGAGGCTGAAGAAGACTGGGAAAAGCTTTCTGTGGAGGGATGGTTACCCCAGGCTTCCAGAACGGTGCGATTGACGTTCCCTAACGACTGGTACGGCGGACGGGGCATGGACCGCAATGTTCGTCTTGACCGACTGGACCTTCAAGACGCTGCCGGCCGGGTTGTTGTCAGCTACGAGCTTGAGAGCCTGGAGCCGTTAAGTGATTGCAACCGTCCGGTGCACGATCACTTCGCATTGCACTGCCGTGGCTCATTGGACGTGATGATCGACATCCCGCGGGCAGGACGTTACACGATAGAGGTTGTCGCACGGGCCGACCAGGCCGGCGATGAGCTTCCGCGGCTGGAGGTTGCGGTTCTGGATGCAGAGCTTTCAAGTGCTGGCGCTCTCGCTATCAGGGAGAAGCTGGTCGAGTTGCACGAGAAACTCCTCGGCGTCGAGGTGACGCTCCATTCTCCGGACGTGGATGCCGCATTCAACCTGTTCGTGGAGGTCATGAAACGCGGACAGGGTTTGGATGAAGAACGCTTCCCGTGGTGGAGGTGTGGCTTCGACGATATGTACTATTTTGACGGAATCCGCGATGACATTGTAGTAGAAGGGAAGCACGATGACGGACGAACTTTCTATGACTACGACAAGGAACGTCAGGACGCCTTTATGTCCGGCGTCGACTTCACGGACATCCACTACGGCGCGCGCACCTGGGTTGTAGTCCTGGCGTATCTGCTGACGGACTACCGCTATCTGATGCTGTAGGGGAGGCGCGGACATGAGACGACGCACGTTTCTCAAGGCCCTGCTGGGGGTGGCCGCCATGGCACCCGGCTTCCGGCTGCCGCTGGTGCACGCCCAGGACGGCTACAGCGGCAAGCTGTTCGTGTTCGTCCAGGCGGACGGCGGCTGGGACGTGACGAGCTTCTGCGACCCCAAGATGAACACCCCGGGCGAGCCGATCATCAACCACTGGGCGGAACACGATGAGACCCGCCAGGTAGGCAATCTGAGTTATGCGCCCTTTGCCAAGAACCAGGAGTTTTTCGAGAAGTACCACCGGATGATGCTGGTCATTAATGGCGTGGATGCGCAGACGAACGCGCACACGGTGGGTATCGTGCACAACTGGAGCGGGCGGAACTCGGAGGGATATCCGACGCTGGGGGCGTTGGCGGCGGCGCATTTTGCTCCGGCGCTGCCGGTGGGGTACCTGAGCTTCGGGGGGTTCTCGAACACGTCGGGCCTGACGCGGTTCACGCGGCTGGACGATCCTCGGCTATTGCGGGAGATCGCGGAGCCACGGGCGGACATGGGACGTTTCATCAGCGACGCGGACTGGGAGGCGATGGGGCGGCACCGGGCGAATACGGTGGCGCGGTTGGCATCCGCCCCGGGTCTGTTGCCCGGGGACGAGGCTCACCTGGAGTTCTACCGTACGGCGTTCGCCACGGAGGGTCTGAAGGCATATGCGGATGCGATTCCGCCGGAAGACCAACTCGAGGATCAGGAAGAGTGGGAGGACTTCCGGAGTACCCTGCGTCGTCAGGCGCAGTTGACGGTGCTGGCATTCAAGACGGGGGTGGCGGTGTGCGCGGACCTGTGGCTGGGAGGGTTCGACACGCACACGAACCACGACCCTCCGCACGAGTGGCTGTTGGGGAACCTGACGGGCGGTGTGGACTACCTGTGGGACTACGCGGAGGAGCACGGGGTGGCGGACCGGATGGTGGTGGTGATCGGGTCGGACTTTGGGAGGACGCAGCACTACAACTCTGTGAACGGGAAGGACCACTGGCCGATCGGGAGCTACGTGGTGATGGAGAAGAACCAGAGTTGGACGGGGCAGGCGGTAGGGGAGACGGACGAGTTGCATTTTACGCAGAAGATGGATCCCGCGACGCTACGGCGGGATGACACGAACGGGACGATCATCTATCCGAAGCACGTACACAAGGCGTTGCGGGAGCATCTGGGGGTAGCGCAGACGGCGGGAGCGTTGCGGTTTCCTTTCAACAACACCGAAGACTTCCCCTTCTTCAGCTAGGGACGATGGGACCGAAGGAACACCGAAGCCGCACGTGGGGCTTTCGTTGGGTCCGAGTGTTTTCGCTGGCGTTGGCGGGCACTCTTTCGGTGGCGGCTCCGGTCCTATCGATGACGGGGCCGGTCGGTCAGGGTGCGGTGGAAAGACCGGGGTTGATTCAAAACACGGCGACTGCGCCGATCATGGTGCCGTTTTTCACCCAATCCACTTCCACGGGTAGCGTCAGCTACCTTCGTATCATCAATCACTCCGACGAGTCGGGTATGGTCAGCATCGTAGCGTATGACGACGCGGGGTCGAGCTACGGTCCTGCGACGCTGGAACTGGACGCGGGCGAGGCGGTTCATTTCAATGCCGCGGACCTGGAGGCGGGGAATGCGGCCAAGGGCCTGGGGGACAAGGGCAAGGGTTTCAGGGAGGGGATCGGCACAGGTACGGGAGCATGGTGGCTGGAGTTGACCAGCGCTCTGGATATCGAGGTGTTCTCCTACAGCCGGACGGAGGACGGAGTGGTGAGCGGGATGCAGGCTGTGGTGCCGCGGACGGGGTCGGGGCATCGGATCGGACTGTTCAATCCCGCGAGCACAGTAGGGCAGATCAGCCGGTTGCGGCTGGTCAACCGTGGGGCTGAGGCGGTGGTGGTGACCATCGAGGGGATGGACGACGCCGGGCGGTCACCGGGTGGAGCGGTGCGCCTGACGTTGCCGACGCGTGGGGCACGGATGGTGACGGCGGAGGAGTTGGAAAGCGGGGACGGTGAGGGGTTGACCGGAGCGCTGGGAGACGGGAGCGGGAAGTGGCGGCTGGTGGTGACGGCGGACGGACCGATCGAGGTGATGAACCTCTTGGCGAGCACGGCGAGCGGAGAGATGACGAATCTGTCTGCGGAGCCGGTGGCACCCGTGGACGGTGACGACGGAGCGACGACGATCCACGAGGTGGGGCTGTTTCCTGCGGCGTCGGAGGAGGGGTTGGGGGGAGTGTTGCGGATCGTGAACCGGACGCGGCAGGCCGGACGTGTGAGCATCGAGGCCATCGATGACGCGGGAGTGAAGTTCGGTCCGGTGACCGTGTACCTGAGCGCGTTGAAAGGACTGGTGCTGACGTCGAGGGATCTTGAGGAGGGCAATACAGGCAAGGGTCTCCATACCGGCACGGGAGCGGGGAGTGGGGACTGGCGGCTGCGGCTGAGCACAAGTCTTGAGATTGCGGTGCAGTCGTATGTGTACCCATTGGGGATTCAGAACGCACTGCTGTCAACGATGCACACGCTCGTCCCGCGCGGCGCGAAGGGTCATCGTGTGACGCTGTTCGACCCGGAGGAAGTGCCTGGATCGAGCGGGAGTCTGCGGTTGATCAACCCGTCTGCGACCGAAGCGGCCGTGACGATCCGGGGAGTGGACGGAACGGGGACGACGCCGGGAGGAGAGGTACGGTTGACGCTTGCGTCGGGGGAGTCACGTGGGGTGACGGTGGCGGAGTTGGAGGAAGGGACAGGGACGGGTCTGGTGGGAGCGTTGGGGGACGGGACCGGTCGGTGGCATCTGTCGATCGAGTCGAACCAGCGGATCGGGGTGATGAGTTTGTTGTCGGGACCGGGGGGACGGCTGGCCAACTTGTCCCTGCAACCGGCGGGCGCCCTCAGCGAGTTTCTGGAGGCCCCGGCGGGTTCGGGGGACACGGCGACGGCGGCGGAAGTGTTCAGCGCGCACATCTCCGATCGGGTGGTGCACTCGCGCTGTGTCTACTGCCATGTGAAGGGGGGCCGATCCGGCCATACGCGGTTGGTGTTCCAGCAGACGACGAACCCGGACCACGAGGCGTTGAATCTGCTGACCTTTGCGAACTTCCTGTCGACGGTGGAGGGCGGAGCGTCGCGCATCCTGAACAAGATCCAGGGGGTATCGCACGGCGGCGGAGAGCAGGTACCGGCAGACAGTGACGACTTCGCGCAGATGGAGCGCTTCCTGGGGCGCCTGGACGCGGACGTCGTGCCCGCGGCGATCACAGTGGAGACGCTGTTCGATCCGGTGCGGATGGCGCCGTTGCGGAAGACGCTGCGGCGGGCGGCGCTGATCTTTGCGGGGCGAGTGCCGACCGAAGAGGAGTACGCCGCGATCTACCGCGGGGCCGGGGCGTTTCGCGCCACCATCCGCTCACTGATGACGGGACCGGAGTTTCATGAGTTCCTGATTCGAGGAGCGAACGACCGTCTGCTGACAGATCGCGACGATGGCAATGTCATCCAAGGGTACAATTTTGTGGACTATACCAGAGAATTGTATCGGCGGAAGAAGGCCGGCCGGGTGCGCGGGGACTCACGAATCTACAACGATTGGCGCGATAATGTGCAGCATGGTGCACGCCGCGCACCGTTGGAGCTGATCGCGCATGTGGTTGAGAACGACTTGCCTTATACGGAGATCCTGACGGCCGATTACATCATGGCTAACCCGTTCACGGCCAAGGCCTACGGGGCAACGACGAGTTTCGATGATCCCGACGATCCTCGCGAGTTCAGACCCTCGGAGATCGTTTCGTACTATCGGGAAGGTGATGAATTCAAACGTGAATACGATTCCGATCTCCGTGCTACCCGCATAATCGACCCAGGACCTCTGCGAACGGACTATCCGCATGCGGGCATTCTGAACACGACGGTGTTCCTCAGGCGTTACCCCACCACCGCCACCAACCGCAACCGAGCGCGGGCGCGCTGGACCTACTATCACTTCCTCGGCGTCGACATCGAGATGTCTGCATCGCGGACCACGGACCCGATTGCTCTCGCGGATACCAACAACCCGACCATGCACAATCCGGCCTGCACCGTCTGTCACGGCGCTCTGGACCCGATCGCGGGAGCGTTCCAGGACTACGGTGACGAGGGGTATTACAAGGACCAGTGGGGCGGCGCGGATTCGCTGCACCGAGCGTACAAGCGGGATCGGGGAACCCGACAGAATGTGGAAGCCGAGTCCTGGCAGGATCGGGAGACACTGACGTGGCCCCTGTTCCTGGCGGCAGGCACCCAGACGGTGAAGGTGTCCTACGCGAACGATTTCAGTGGGGGCGGGAGAGTATATCTGGATCGGTTCGTACTGCTCGATGCCCAGGGCCGGCAGGTGAGCAGCGTGGAGTTCGAGGATCTGGAACCACCGGTCAGGGACGATGGTAGCCGTTGCGGACGCTTGTCGAATAATCCTGCAACAGGACGCGAAGATCATTTCATTCTGTGGAGCAGTAACCGTCAGTGTGCGTGGGGTATCGATGTCCAGGTTCCCGCACTGGATAGTTACACCGCCGCAGTGGTTGCGTGGTCGAACGGGCATGATGACAGGTACGAACCTGACGGCCGTGCCCAGCTCGCGGTCATCGCCAATCCGTATGAAGAAGGGGACACTTGGTATCGCGACATGCGGTTTCCGGGATTCAATGCCGAACAGGCGCCCGAGGGCCAGGACAGTCTGCAATGGCTGGCGCGGCAGATCGTCAACGACCGGCGTTTCGCCGAGGCGACGGTCAAATTCTGGTGGCCGGCGATCATGGGGAACGAGGTGGTGGAGCCGCCGGCGGAAGAGGGGGATGCGGACTTCGAGGGGCGGTTGCTCGCCGCCAATGCCCAGAGCGAAGAGGTGAGACGGCTGGCACATGGGTTCCGGCAGGGATTTCACGGTGGGTCGGCGTACAACGTCAAGGATCTTCTGGTGGAGATGGTGCTCTCGAAATGGTTCCGGGCGGATACGCTGGAGGATTCGGATCCGGTGCGCCGGGTTGCGCTCCGGTATGCCGGCGCCCGCCGGCTGCTGACACCGGAAGAGCTGGCACGGAAGACGGTTGCTCTGACGGGCTATCAATGGGGGCGCCGCATCAAGCCCAGGTGCCGAGGAAATTGCGATGCTTTTCCCAACAAACTGACGGACGAGTTTCAGATGCTGTACGGCGGCATCGACTCGGACGGGATTCCGAAGAGGGCACGGGACATCACGTCGGTCATGGCCGGTGTCGCCAAGCGGCACGCGGTGCGCACGAGTTGCCCTGTCGTCATGCGGGAGCTGTTTCTCCTCCCCAACGAGGACCGGCGCGTCTTCGGCGGGCTTGATCGGTCGGTGACGCCCACGGTAAACTTTAGTGCGTCGTTCGATATAGAGGCCGCGTCCCAGGCAGAGCGGGAGGTCCTTTCACTGGAGGGATCGCTGTCGGAAGGTTCCAGTACGGTGCGGTTGACCTTTCTCAACGAATGGCGGGGGGCCACGGATCGCAATGTCCGTCTCGATCGCCTCGACCTGCGCGACGCGACAGGCCGCGTGGTGGCCAGCCGCGAGCTTGAGTCTGTCGAGCCGCAGGATGGTTGCCAGAGGGCCGGCGACCACCTCCGGTTCTACTGCAACAGTTCGCTGGACGTCGCGATCGAGGTCCCGGTCGCAGGACGTTACACGATAGAGGTAGTCGCATGGGCGGACCGGGTCGGTGATGAGCTTGCGCGACTGGAGGTTGCGGTTCTGGATGCGGCGCTTTCGGGCGGCGGCGCCGTGGCGATCAGGGATAAGCTGGTCGAGCTGCACGAGAAGCTTCTCGGTGTCGAGGTAACGCCCTATTCCCCGGACGTAGACGCCGCATTCAGCCTGTTCGTCGATGTCATGGAACGCGGACAAGGTTCGGAAAAATCTGCCTTTCGTTGGTCGTATTGCGCCTACTACGAAGACATGTACTTCTTCAACGGAATCCTCGACGGCACCATTGTAGAAAAGCAACATGACTGGGGGATTGAATATGCATGGGACCATGACCGTGTGTATACCTCCATGTCCGGCATCGACTTCTCGGACATTCACTATGCCGCCCGCACCTGGGTTGTAGTCCTGGCGTATCTGCTGACGGACTACCGCTATCTGATGTTGTAGGCATGGTCGGGACGAAAGAACACCGAAGCCGCACGTGGGGCTTTCGCAGGGCCTGGGTGTTTTCACTGGCGTTGGCGGGCGCTCTTTCGATGGCGCCGCCGGCTGTTTCGATGACGGGGCCGGTCAACCAGGGTGCAGCGGCCGGACCGAGATTGATTGCAGCCACGGCGTCGGCACCGATCACGGTCCCGTTCTTCACCCAATCCACATCTACGGGTAGCGTCAGCTACCTGCGCATCATCAACCACTCCGACGAGTCGGGCACGGTGAGCATCCTGGCATATGACGATGCGGGGACGACGTACGGTCCTGCGACGCTGGAACTGGACGCGGGCGAGGCGGTTCATTTCAATGCCGAGGACCTAGAGACGGGGAACGCGGACAAGGGACTGGGGGACAAGGAGCAAGGTTTCAGGGAGGGCATTGGCACGGGTGCGGGGGCGTGGCGGCTGGAGCTGACGAGCGCGTTGGATATCGAAGTGTTCTCGTACAGCCGGACGGAGGACGGGGTGGTGAGCGGCATGCAAGAGGTGGTGCCGCGGACGGGTTCTGGGCATTGGATCGGGCTCTTCAATCCAGCGAGCACGATAGGGCGGGAGAGCCGCTTGCGTCTGGTCAACCGTGGGGCAGCGCCTGCGGCGGTGACCATCGAGGGAGTGGATGACGCGGGCGAGTCAGGGTCCGGAGCGGTGCGTCTGACCTTGCCGGCATGGGGTGCACGGCAGGTGACGGCGGAGGAGTTGGAAAGCGGGGACGGCGAGGGGTTGACGGGAGCGCTGGGTGACGGGACGGGGAGGTGGCGACTGTTGGTGACGGCGGGCGGTGCGATCGAGGTGATGAACCTCTTGGCGAGCACGGCGAGCGGAGAGATGACGAATCTGTCTCCGGGGCCGGTGGCACCGGTGGACGGGGACGATGGGGCGACGACGATCCACGAGGTGGGGCTGTTTCCCGCAGGGTCGGAGGAGGGGTTGGAGGGAGTGCTGCGGATCGTGAACCGGACAAGGCAGGCGGGACGTGTGAGCATCGAGGCCATCGACGACACAGGGGCTAAGTTCGGTCCGGTGACGGTGTACCTGAGCGCTTTGAAAGGACTGGTGCTGACGTCCGAAGACCTGGAGGAGGGGAATTCGAGCAAGGGCGTGTTCAGGGGCACGGGAGCAGGGACGGGAGACTGGCGGCTGCGGCTGAGCACGAGTCTGGAGATCGAGGTTCAGTCGTATGTTCACCCGCTGGGTGTTCAGGACGGGTTGCTGTCGGCGATGCACACCCTGGTGCCGCGCGGGGCAAAGGGTCACCGGGTGACGCTGTTTGATCCGGGGGAGGTTGCGGGATCGAGCGGGAGTCTACGGTTGATCAACCCGTCCGAGACGGAAGCGGCGGTGACAATCCGGGGAGTGGACGGGACGGGAGCGACATCGGGAGGAGAGGTGCGGTTTACGCTTGGGGTGGGCGAGTCGCGTGAGTTGACGGTGTCGGAGTTGGAGGAAGGGACGGGGACGGGCCTTGTGGGAGCGTTGGGGGACGGGACGGGTCGGTGGCACCTGTCGATAGAGTCGAACCGGCGGATCGGGGTGATGAGCTTGTTGTCGGGACCGGGGGGGCGGCTAGCCAATCTATCCGCCCAACCCAGGGGAACCATAGGCGAGTTTTTGGATGCACCTGCTGGGTCGGGGGACACGGCGACGGCGGCGGAGGTGTTCAGCGCGCACATCTCACCGAGTGTGGTGCAGTCACGTTGCATTAACTGTCACGTGCAAGGCGGCGTTTCAGGCCACACGCGGCTGGTGTTCCAGCGGGCGACGAACCCGGACCACGAGGCGCTGAACCTTCAGACCTTCGCCAACTTCCTGTCCACGGTGGTGGGTGGAGCGTCCCGTATCCTGCACAAGATCCAGGGAGTGTCGCACGGGGGTGGGGAGCAGGTGCCTGCAGACAGTGATGACTTTGCGCAGATGGAGCGTTTCCTGGCGGCATTGGAGGGGCCACCGGAGTTGTTCAGCCGCCACATCTCGGAGCGGGTGGTGCAGTCGCGCTGCATCTACTGCCATGTCATGGGTGGAAGGTCGGGTCATACACGGCTGGTGTTCCAGCCGGAGACGAACCCGGACCACGAGGCGTTGAACCTGGCGACCTTCGAGAACTTCCTGGCGGAGGTGGAGGGTGGAGCATCGCGCATATTGAACAAGATCCAGGGAGTATCGCACGGGGGCGGGGAGCAGGTACCGGCCGACAGCGACGACTTTGCGCAGATGGAGCGTTTTCTGGGCCGGCTGGACTCAGGGGTGGTGCCCGCTGCGATCACGGTGGACACGCTGTTCGACCCGGTGCGGATGGCGCCGTTGCGGAAGACGCTGAGGCGAGCGGCGCTGATTTTCGCGGGGCGGGTGCCCACTGAAGAGGAGTACGCCTCGATCTACGGCGGCGCCAGGGCGTTTCGGAAAGCGATTCGCTCACTGATGACAGGGCCGGAGTTCCATGAGTTCCTGATACGGGGGGCCAATGACCGGCTGCTCACGAATCGAAGAGGTGGCATCATCGACGGTGGCAGCGGTTTTGTCGACTATGCCAATGAAGAGTATGCGAGAAAAAAGATCGCACACGAGAGCGGCGATTGGGACCCATTCAATCAATGGTTGAACAAAGTACAATACGGTGTCCGCCGGGCACCGTTGGAGTTGATTGCCCATGTGGTCGAGAATGATCGGCCGTATACCGAGATTATGACCGCCGACTACATCATGGCTAATCCTTTTGCAGCCAAGGCCTACGGCGCAACGACGAGCTTCGATGATTCCGCGGATCCACGCGAATTCAAACCTTCTAAGATTACCAAACACTACCGCGAAGGCGACGGTTATGATGCAGAATACGATCCTGTAGTTGGAGCGACACGCGTCTTCGATCCCGGACCTTTGAAGACAGACTTTCCACATGCCGGGGTTCTCAACACGAACTCGTTCCTGTTCCGCTATCCCTCGACGGCCACCAACCGCAACCGGGCACGAGCGCGTTGGACCTACTATCACTTCCTCGGAGTGGACGTTGAGAAATCCGCGTCGCGGACCACGGATCCGGTCGCTTTGGCCGATACTAACAACCCGACGATGTACAACCCCGCCTGTACTGTTTGCCACAGTGTTCTGGATCCCGTGGCGGGGGCCTTTCAGGACTATGGCGACGACGGAGACTACAAAGACCAGTGGGGCGGCATGGATTCGCTGCACGAACTCTACAAGAGAGACTACGGAAAATCGCAGAACGTCTTAGCGGAATCCTGGCAGGATCGGGAAACCCTCACTTGGCCGCTGTTACTGACGGCCGGCATCCAACCGGTGAGGGTGACCTTCACTAACCATTTCTGGGATGAAGCTGCCCGTGAGGGCGGGGAACTGTATCTCGATCGCTTGGTGGTGCTCGACTCTCAGGGCCGACAGGTCGCCAGTGTGGAGTTCGAGGATTTGGGACCGTCCTTGGGGCAGTGTGGAGGTAGGCGGCAAAATCCCGCCACCGGACGCGAGGATCACATCGTGTTGTGGAGTGGCGCCTGGTGCCTATTCCGCATCGATGTCGAAGTCCCGGCGCTCGATACTTATACCGCCGAGGTCGTTGTTTGGTCTGACGGGCATGATGCGCGCTATGAACATGGCGGTTATGCAAGGTTGGCGGTCATTGCCAATCCCTATGAAGAGGGCGACACATGGTACCGCGACATGCGGGTCCCCGGCTTTAGTCACGAACAGGCGCCCGGGGCAGAAGACAGTCTGCAATGGCTGGTGCAGCAGATCGTCGACGACCGTCGTTTCGCCGAGGCAGCGGTCAAGTTCTGGTGGCCGGCGATTATGGGGAGAGAGTTGGCTGAGCCGCCAGCGGAGGAGGGGGACGCGGACTTCGTGGGGCAACTGCTTGCCGCTAATGCCCAGAGTGCCGAACTGAGACGGCTGGCGCATGGGTTTCGGCAGGGCTTCCATGGCGGGTCGGCGTACAACCTCAAGGATCTTTTGGTGGAGTTGGTGCTTTCGAAATGGTTCCGGGCGGATGCGCTGGACGATTCGGATCCGGCGCGCCGCGTGGCGCTCCGCGATGCCGGCGCGCGGCGACTGCTGACGCCGGAAGAGTTAGCTCGGAAAACGCTTGCCCTGACGGGTTATCGATGGGGCCGGCAAATCAGTACCGGTTGCTGGGACAATTGCGAGGCTTCGCATGACCCCTTGACGGACGACTTTCAGCTACTGTACGGCGGCATCGACTCGGACGGGATCACGAAGCGGGCACGGAACATGACGTCGGTGATGGCCGGGGTCGCCAAGCGGCATGCGGTGCGAACGAGTTGTCCCGTGGTCCTGCGCGAGGTATTCCTCCTACCTGACGAAGGCCGGAAGCTGTTCGCAGGTGTCCATGAGAATATGACGCCCCGTCTGGATTCAAGCACTTCCTTCGAGATCGCGTCTGAAGAGGACTTCGAAACGCTTTCGCTCACAGAATCGTTGCCAGACGGTTCCAGCACGGTAAGACTGAGCTTTATCAATGAAGGTTCGGGCCGACACATACGGCTTGACCGAATGGACGTTCGCGACGCGGGGGGTCAGATTGTCGCCAGCTACGAGCTCGAGAATTTGGAGGCGCCCCGTGATTGTAACCATCCAGTCCACGACCACTTCGCCCTACACTGTCGTGGGTGGTTGGATGTTCCGGTCGAGGTCCCGGCGGCGGGGAACTACACGCTGGAAATCATCGCAAGGGCCGATCGGGGCGGGGACGAGCTTCCACGACTGGAGGTATGGGCGCTGAATGCGACGCTCTCAGGCAGTGGCGCTGCTGCGATCCGGGACAAGCTAGTCGAATTGTATGAGAAGCTCCTCGGTGTCGAGGTCACGCCCCATTCCCCGGACGTGGACGCCGCTTTCAACCTGTTCGTGGAGGTCATGGAACGGGGACAAGGGTTGGACGAAACTCACTTTCTTTGGTGGGAGTGTGGCTTCGACGACATATATTACTTCAGCGGGCTCCGAGACGACATCCTGGTGGAAATTCAACATGGAGGGGGAAGCTACTATGATTACGACCATGCCCGTAAGGACGACTTCATGTTCGGCTTTGACTTCTCTGACATCCACTATTCTGCTCGCACGTGGGTGGTGGTCCTGACGTATCTCCTGACAGACTACCGCTACCTTCAGTTGTAGCCCTCCCCCTTTCTCACTTGACCGGCCCCTCCTTCACCCCCACGAAATACGACGAGACGATCAGCACCAGATAGCCCTCATTCGGCCCGTGGCGCTTCAAGTCGAGCCGATCGACGATCATCTTTTTCGGATGTGTCGAGAGCGCGTGGACGATGCGAAGCTCCAACCCCGGCCGGTAGCTGGCGTCGGCGCGGATCTGCACGCGCCAGACTCCCGGCAGGTCCGGCACGGGCCGGCTGGAACCGGTGCGGAGCCGGGTCTTCCGTAAGCCGAGACGGCTCAACAATCCGCCGAGAGCGGACTGGAGCTGTGCCTGCGCCAGCCCTTCGGTCTCGGCCTTCCAGAACATCGAGCTGATCCGGCGATGGGTCTCGCGTTCGGCGTCCAACAAGGCAAGGCTGTCCTTCTGCCCCAGCAAGGCCTCGGCTCTTGCCAGTTGCTCGGTCACGGCTTCGTAGTCGCGATGCGCCTCCGCCAGACGGTCGGACTGCCAGAGGATCGCGTAGCCGAGCAGCAGGCCCAGAATCAGCACGACCCCCCACCGCAGCCGTGCATTGGCGTCCAACTCGGCTGCCAGCGGATGAAAGAGGCGCGACGCGACGCTCATTCCCGCACCTTGAGGGTGAACTCGACGCGGTCACGGTTGCGATGCGGCTTGGCCTTGACTTGGTCGAACAGCGGCAGGGCTTCGAGTGAACGGATGTAGGAGATCGGGTCGGGGTTGCGGTCCTCGATCAACACCGAGAGTTCTCCCCGCTGATAGCGCCATTCCCGGAACTCGGCGTCCGGGCTGGGAATGGCGCGGTCGACGGCGTCCATCAAGCGGGCCTGCGACGGTTCCCGGAGCGCGTCCAGCAATGCCAAGTTGGTCCGGCGCAGGTTCAGCAAGGATCTCCGGGCCTCGAAGATCGGCGTGAGTTGTGCCTGCAAGGTGTCGAGTCCGCGTGCGGCTGTTCCCTCGAGATGCCGGATTTTCCAGTACCGTGCTTCCTGCCAAAGCAACACGACAACCAGCGGAAGGAGACATGCGGCGGCGAGAAGCCGCTGATTC
The DNA here is from genome assembly GCA_028818775.1 of Deltaproteobacteria bacterium. Taxonomy (NCBI): domain Bacteria; kingdom Pseudomonadati; phylum Myxococcota; class Myxococcia; species Deltaproteobacteria bacterium. The sequence continues at coordinate 28,747 of JAPPNE010000084.1, forward strand.
GACGCCAGCCACTCCCGCGGATCGGCGGATACGGGCCACGGTTCCGGCGCCATGGTCCCGCTGGCCGCAGCCGGCATTTCACCGGCGGCAAGCGATGACGCATCGGCATCGCCTACCTGTCGCGCGAGGAACCAGCTTAGCTGGCTCGCCTGCGGTTCTTCCGGAAACCAGAACGAGTCGGCGAGCACATCGGCTCGCCAGTACTGGATTTCGAAACCCTCCACGCAGGGCTGTAGGTAAAGCCCGTCCGGTTTTCTCTCGTAGAAGACCGTCTCGGGAAGGATCCGGGGGCGCGGCGTCCGGTCGCCGCCCGTCGGCACCCTCGTGGCCGATTCCGCTCGGGCCGAGGCGACCTTGTCACTGTCCCAGAACCAGACCATGGCGACGCCGCCACGCCACGCGGCGTGGTAGCCGGTGTGCTCGAAGGGGCTCCAGAGCGGCAGCTTGAAGTCGAGCGCCGCACGGCGGCGGCCACGCGGGACCGCGGTGAAGTCCTCGCGGCGGTACATGCAGAGTCCGCGCCCGACGACCCAGTTGGACGAGGACGACCGGAATCCGAGCGGGCGCACGCCCGCCGCGGTCTGGATGGCGTTGGGTCTACCGAAGAAGAGGCGTCGCAGCTTCGAGAGGGCGATCACCGGGTGTTCTCGAATCGTTACGGTTACGGGCGGTGGCGGGTTCCGAGTACCGGTAATCTCTTCGCCACGGCGCGGACTTGCCGAGAGGCGTCAATTCAATACCGACGACGGTGCGAGGCCCCAAGGTATCATGCCAGACCACGAGCCTCAAGAAGTTGGACGGGACCACCGCCACGTCCATGGCGTCGATTTCCAGATGCTTTCCGCTCAACATGGCGACTTGGGTGAGTCGCGACAACGAGCCCTTGCGCCGTTCTTCCAAAACGCCGCGCAGCCCTTGCGTATCCAGATCGAGCAGGGCCGCCAACACCTCGGGGTGCATCGTGTTGAAGTTGTAGCTGGACACCGGACGCATGGTGAGCAGCGGTCGCAGCCGTGACCACTGCGCCGGCGCCACCAGCTCCTCGATGCCGAGAACCTCCATCAATTCAAGCGGGCTCGACATGAGCCAGTTGAGGGGCGGCTCCTTGCCCCGGAGCCGGTACTCGTGACGTTCCGCGCCGTTGAGGTTCAGGGAGTCATCGGAATCGATGTAGTCCTCGATGCGGGCGGTGATCTGCGCCACGTCCTCTTCGGGAACCCCCACCCGCCCGAGGAAGGACCCTAGCGGCGGGAACTTCGGCGTATTGACCGGTATGAGACCGCCCTCGTCCTGAAGCGAGAAACGCGCGCCGCCGAGGCCGGCATAGGCGGCGCCGGTCACTCGCAGCTCCCCGAGCGACCCGAAGCGCGACGCGGTCCGGTCCCGCCGCGGGTCGGAGAAACGCTGTGTCTGTTCCAGGATCAGCGCATGATGGTTCATGCGGCCGGTGGCGAGGAGATAGGTCACCGTGGCCTCGGTGTTGCGCCGCTCCAGTTCGGCCTCGAAGACGCGCTTGTCTTCGATGGCGAACTCGACGTCGGCCGTCACCACGTGGTTGATGTAGGCGCCGAGCAGCGCCAGCGCGGCGAGCGCCCACAGCGTCGTCACCAGCACAAAGCCCTTGGCGTTGCCGGGGCCGGCCATCAGAACTCCTCCCGGTAGTTCGGGACCGGCTCGGGGAACAGGTCGAAGCGCGCAAGCCACAGGACCCGGCCGTCGGCCGAGCGCAGACGGACCATGCGCGGGATGTGCTCCCCGCTCCTGTGGGGCGGCGGCCACCTCTCGTGCCACTCGCCCGAGGAACCGGCATATTGGAACCCGAGTGTCCGGTCATGCCGGCTCTGGACGGTCCAGGGTTGTGCGCCGCCCTCCGTGTAGAGGACACGGCCCGAGTCGATGGACCATCGGATCCGCACCGGCTGGCCTGCCCGGGCGGCCAATGGCTGCAGGGTAACGCCTTCGAAGGAACGATCGTCACCGGTGAAGCGTCTTGTCGCCAGACGGGACGGCACCATGGCCGCCACCGTCGAGAGGAACCAGTGCTGCCGAAGGGCCGCAAGGGATGACTCGCGGTGGATGCGCTTGACCGCTCCGTACTGGCCGAGGAAAAAGCCCGTGCCCTGGATAACGAGAGTGCCCAGCAGCGAGACCAGCACGAGGACCACGAGCATCTCGACCATGGTGAAGCCCCCAATGGTGTCGCCGCCGGTCGCGGCCTGGTGACGGCGCGTCATGGGGCCGGCTCCCGCACCTTCTCGTATCCCGGCACTCGCAAGCGCCAAGTGCCGAGAGACCGCCCCGCGTCTCGCAGCTCGAACTCGACCTCGTAAAGGCCGATCTCGAAGTACCCTCGCTCCCCGGTCACGGTCTGGCTCTGGCGCGGCGGTTCCAGCAGCCTCGCGGACCAGAGCAAGTCGATCCCGTCCAGCTCGGCTCGCCCCGCGCTCGCCTCGCGCGGATTGACGCCGGCGAGATGCTCGATCGCATGACGGGCGGCCGTCATCTGCCGCGAGGCGTCGTGTACGCGTCCCAGCGCCGTGAGATTCGTGTTGAAAAGCGCGTAAAGCGCCATGGCGGCGCCGGCGAAGACAACCATGGCGACCATGGTCTCCAGGAGGGTGAAGCCCGCGCACCGGGCCATTGCGGTGCTAGTCGCGGTTCTGGTCATCAGTGGCAACACGGCAGTAGGGTGGTTCGAGGGCGAGGCGGATGTCCACTCTGCCTTCGTGACGCAAGGTCAGTCCGGATCCGAGGCACACTCCGTTGGCCTTGACCAGCAGGGGCCGGCTGAGTTCCATCGACCATCCCGTCGGTAGATCGATGGTGTAGGGGTCGGCGTCCGGACCGAGCGGCGCGGCGGGCCGCGGTTCCGGCAATGCCCTTGATTCCGCGCCGGACGCCCGGTTGGACGAAACCACGTAGGTCCGTCCGTGGCTCAACGCGGTCCGGCCAAGGCCCGCAAACTGGTCCAGGATATATTCGCGTTCCGTCTTTCCCTGGATGCTCGTGTAGAGGCGCTCCAGATTAGGCGCCGCCAGGGCGGCGATCATGGCCATCAGCAACAGGACGACCAGCAGCTCCAGCAGGGTGAATCCGCTGGCGTGGGGCCGGGTGGTCCGAGCCCGTCTCCATTTTAACGGAATGCTGTCCATGGCGATCGAAAACGATCAGCGCGATGAAGGTGCTTTTGGAAGGTAGCCGATATCGGCATTGATGCCTTCTCCGCCATCCTTCGAGTCGGCGCCCAGCGAATAGAGCGCGAAACCCTGGAGGTTGTCGGCGGGATACTTGTATCGATAGGGCGTACGCCAGGGGTCGTCAGGGACCTCGTCGTCGAGATAGGGTCCGCGCCAGAAATCGGCGGCCTCGGGAGAAGGACGGACCAGGGAGGCCAGCCCTTCCGCCGTCGTCGGGTATCGGCCCAGGTCGAGCCGAAACGCCTGCAGGGCGCCGCGCAGCATCTTGATCTGCGTTTCGGCGGTCTGCACCTTCGATCTGTCGATCCTGCCGAACAGCCGCGGTCCGACCAGTCCCGCCAGCAGCCCGAGGATGACCAGGACGACCATGAGCTCGATGAGAGTGAATCCTGCCGTCCGGTGAGAACGCGACATTGTTGACACGGCCGATCCCAGAAAGCGTCGGTATTGCAACATTGTAACGAAACGATGCGGGTATGGCAGTGAGTGCCGGGATGTTACCACGGTCCACCAGTCATTCGCGGTATGCCCTGAAAACCCCGAGCAGACTCTCCACGCTGTCGAGCGATGTCGCGCCGAAGGTTCCGGCAACGGATCCGGGAGGCTCGACGAAGGAGACGGGGATGTCGGTGGTGGCAGGACCGTTGCCGTAGAACTGACCGCCCCAGTCGCCCTCCAGGTACTTCCCATTCATGAGGCCCCTCACCTCGCTTCCAAAAAAGGCGGCGTCGGCGGTTTGTATCGAAGCCTCTTCCAGCACCAGCCCCTCGAAGAGTTGCTCTCCGGTGGCCGCGTCTCTGCCGTCGGTTATCGTCCCGCCGATCGAATTCTCATCGAAGTCCGCGGTCAACCTGACGTCGGCGCCGAAGCCCCGAAACGCAGGAGACTCGTTGGAGGCCGCATAGAGTCCGTTGGCGGCGCCTTCGTACGTCGCCCGGCCTGAGACAGCCACGATGTGTCCCACCAGAAATGGATCGTTGCCGCTGGCGGCCGCGCCGACGAACGGCGTGCGAAAGCTGCCGGGACCCGGTATCCAGGCCCAATACCCGAGTGCCAGGTAGTCGGTGTCGGCGTTGTCTTCGATGTCCGAATAGTATGCGGAGTAGTATCTGCCTCCCGTGCGGGTGACGGCGAAATCCTCAACTCCCTGCCATTGAGGCGCGTCGGGCGTGACAGGTATCGGTTCGAGGTAACCGGGAGGTTCGGGTTCATCAATCGTGTGGTGCCTGAAACCCAGTTCCATCTGTATCCTCTCGAATACGAGCTTGCCGCGCACATACCGTGCGTTGATGGCCCTGTTGTCGACGGGGGAGGCCGGGTCCGAGTTGCCCGAGGCCTGTGTCACGCCGGTATTCCAGCCGCCCGCGGTGAAGGGCCGGACGTTGGTGGTGGAGGCCCTGCTTGAAACGACTCGCCGGACGGCAGCCACCGCCACCCTTCTCGCCACATTGTCCTTGACCCGTCCGGAATAGTCGTTGAGGGCCGCGACCATCGGGCTTGTGTAACCGTCGCCGCCATCGAGCGGTGTGGGCCGCTCGGGGACACCGGTCGGCTGTTCGTCGCGATGAGCGCCGAACGCGCCAATCAGGTACGCGTTCGGATCGTACCTGGGCGCGGCGTCGAACACCCCCGCGACGGACCCCGGCATGGCGGATGAAGCGGCGTTGCCGAAGAACTGACCGCCCCACTCGCCGCGGAAATACTGCCCGTCGACGATGCCGGTGGCACGGCTCCGAAAGAATGCGGCCGGATTGGACTCTATGTCGTCGCGTTCCAGGAGGAGGGTCCCCGGTATGGGCTCGTTGGAGGCCGGGTCCGTGAAGTCGGTGACCGCACCGTGAATGTCGTCGCGGTCGAAGTCGGCGGTCAGCCTGACGTCTGCTGTGAAGTAACGGAAGGCCGGACTCAGGCCCTTTGCAGCATACAGGCCGGCCGCGATGCCCACATACGCCGCCCGGCCGGCGAGGTGCACGATGCTCCCGGCCCGGAACGGATCGTTGCCGCTCGCGGCCGCTCCGGCGTAGGGTTTGCGGGCATCGTCAGGGTCGGTGAGATCTGGCAGCCAGACCCAGAAACCCAGGGCCAGATAATCGGCGTCATCGTTGTCCTCGATGTCCGAATACAAGACGTTGTGGATCCATCCGTCGGTGTCTGTGACAAGGGAGTGTTCGACACCCTTCCATGGTGAGCCGAGTATGGATGTTGGTCGGCTGTAACCCGGCGCGGTCGGCTCGGTCGCCGTGCTGAATTGGTAGTCGTCGGTCAAGTCCCGCCAGTCGAAAGCCAGCGTGTTATCGACGTACCGCGCGTTGATCGAGACGTTTCGAGCGATTCGTGCCGGCATGCCGGACATGGGGTCCGTGTTGAACCGGGACTTGGTGACGCCGGTGTTCAGACCTTCAGTGTCAACGGGAGTGGCGGCGCTGGAAACCACGTTCCGATACCGCCCGGCCACCATCCCCGCCGTCACACGGTCTTTCTCCGGGTCCGAAAGGGCGTTGAGGGTGGCGGCCATCCGGCCTGCCGGCGGGTCCTCGACTGCGGGTCCGCCGCCGACAGAGCAAGCCGACAACGCAAACACGCACAGCCCCGCAAGCACCGTTCGCAGACACTTGGCGGTCGGTATCGTGTCGCCCTCCGGATGAGGTGTTCCGCGTGGAATCATGAACTGTCCGTTTCGGAAACGTATACCAGGGAACCTCCGATCAATTGCCATAGTTCGGCTTTGGAATAAAGGGGTGGGAATCCGGGTCTTGCATGGAAGAATTGGCTTTCCGGGCCGAAGGTGGTAGTTTCCCCTGTTGAAACACGTGCCGAAAATCACGATCGAGGGAGAAGAACATGGGTAAGATCGATTCGTCCGTCAAGGTGATCGACGCGGACGCGCACGCGCGCGACAACGACGATCTCGTCAAGCCGTTCCTGGGCGAGGCCTTCCAGAACCGGCGTCCGCCGTTCATTCCGCGGGAGACCTACGACCGCAACCTCGGCGGGACCCTCGGGCACTCGGGCATCAAGCACGAGGAACGGCTGGCGGCCATGGACACCCAGGAGATCCACACCGCGGTCATGTACCCCACCAGCGGGCTGGGCATCGGGCGCATTCGCGAGCCCGGCTACCAGACGCAGTTGTGCCGCGCTTACAACGAGTTCATCTCCGACTACTGCAAGGCGTCGCCGCGCCTCAAGGCGGTGGCGAACCTGCCGGTCAACGCCCCGGCGGCCGCGGCCGAGGAGTTGCGCTATGCCGTCCAGGAGCTGGGACTGGTGGGGGGCATGATGGCGGCCCAGGCCCACAGCAAGAACTTCGGCTCGGCCGAGTTCTTTCCGCTGTACGAGGAAGCGCAGAAGCTCGATACGCCGCTGGCGATCCACGCCTTCGGCGGCGACGAGCCGGGCAGCGAGATCTTCGACCAGTTCATCTCCATCCACACCACCGGCCACCCGTTCCCGGTGCTGCGTCAGCTCACGGGCATGATCTTCGGCGGCATCCCCGAGATGTTCCCCGACCTCAAGATCGGCTACCTCGAGATCGGCTGCGGCTGGATTCCCTACTGGTCGGACCGGATGGACGAGGAGTGGGAGAAGCGCGGCGCCGTGGAGGCCCCGGAGTGCAAGCACGAGCCCAGCCACTACATCACCAGCAAGAACGTGTTCTACGGCTGTGAGCCCGACGAGAAGACCATCGGCTACGTGGTGGGTGAGATCGGCTCCGAGACCATCATGTACGCGTCGGACTATCCCCACTGGGACATGAGCTGGCCGGAGTCCGGTTCCTTGATCTGGGAGCGGGACGACATTTCGCTGGAAGCCAAGCAGAACATACTGGGGGACAACGCCCGACGCTTCTACGGCTTTGACTGAGCACCGCGCGTCAACCCACGGGTTGCGATCCGTCCGGCTTTCAAGTAACTAACTGACTTCGTTGAAGGAATCCCTTCAGGTTGCCGGCGCCGCCGGCAACGGAGACCTTCAACGAGATTCCACGTAATACAGGGAGCAGATTCGATGGCTCTATCCGGCGAAGACTTTGTTCAGGAAATACAGGAGGCGGTCCGCGCCAAGCACTCCAAGGACAACCCGCTGATCGGGATGATCGAACGGGGCGAGATCGATCGAGAGGCGCTCAAGGGGTTCGTGGGCCAGTTCTACCTCTTTTTCCCCAAGCCCTTTCCCAAGCCCATCGCGGCCATGCTGGGGCGCTGCCCCGACGATCCCGACCTGGAAAGGATGTGGATCGAGAACGTGGTGGAGGAGGGCACGGGCGAGATCTCCGGCACCGACAGCCACCGCGGCCTCTTCATCCGCTTCGCCATGTCCTGCGGCTACGAGTCCAAGGCGGAGCTGGATTCGGTCCAGCCGTTGCCCGAGACCTCCGCGTTCCTGGACTGGAGAGAGCTGCTGATGTACCAGCGTTCGTGGCTGGAGCTCTTTGCGTGCCAGGGCTTTTGCCTCGAAGGCACCGCCAGCGAACGCATGGCCCGCATCGTCACCGGCCTGACGACGCACTACGGCTTCGACCGCGAAAGCGAGGACATCCGCTACTGGACGCTCCACATGGGGGTGGACGAAGAGCACATGAAAGTGGGTCCGGAGGCGGTGCGGAAATACGCCGTCACCGATCAGCAACAGGAGACGGTGCGCCAGTCGATACACAAGACCCTGGACCAGTTCTGGCTGGCCTTCGACGGCATCAAGCGGGCGTTCGTCGACAAGGATCCCGTCTACGCCGCTTGGCGCAACGGGGGTTCGGCCTGACGCCCGGCCGGGCGTTTCTCACGCTTCAGGAACACGACCATGTCCATGATCGATCTCTCACGGATTATCTACGACGGCATGCCCAAGATCCCGGTGCTGCCGGACGTGCACGTGCAGCGGTTCTTCGACCTCGGCAAGGGGCATCCGCTCAACGTCACCGAGATCAACCTGCCGTGCCACGCCGGCACCCACGTGGACGCGCCGGTGCACATCGTGCCCAACGGCAAGTCCATCGAGGAACTGCCCCTCGACGCCTTCGTCGGTCCGGGCGCGGTCATCTCGGTGCAGACGGGCGGCGGCGAGGAGGTCACGGCGGCGGATCTCGAAGGGTCCGGGGTCGCGGTCAACCGCGGCGACATCCTCATGCTGCACACCGGATGGGACGAGAAATTCGAAAGTGAAGAATACAACATGCATCCCTATCTGTCCGTGGATGCAGCGGAATGGATCGTCGAACGCGGGGTGAAGCTCTTCGGCATCGACTGCATCACGGTGGACCTGCCCACGCCGCTTCGCCCCAAGGGATTCGACTTTCCGGTGCACCGGACGCTGCTGGGCAACGACGTACTGATCGCGGAGAACGTCACCAACCTCGGCGCCATCGCGGGCCAAAGCTGCCGCATCATGGCGCTGCCCCTGAAGGTGCAGGGCAGCGACGCGGCGCACGCGAGGATCGTCGCGGAATTGCAGTAAGAAAGCTGGAGTGAGGGATGCTGGCTAGCCCCATCAGAGGAATCATCGGCGCGGCGCTGACTCCGTTCACGGACGACGGGCAGGTGGACTACGATGCTCTCGCGCGCGAGATCGAGTTTCTCGTGGCCGATTGCGACGCCGTCTCCATCGCCGCGGTGGAAGCGTCGGAATACACGGTCCTCTCGCTCGAGGACCGCAAGGAAGTGATGCGGCGCGCCACCGAGATCGTCAACAAGCGCGTGCCCGTCATCCTCGGGGCATCGAGCCACTCCATCGACACGATCCTGGATCTGGCGGAACATGCCGCGGCCGTGGGCGGCGACCTCATCCAGGTGCTGATGCCCATCCGTCCGTGGGGCGGTCAACCTACCATCTCGGATCTGATTCAGTTTTTCACCGAGGTGGCGTCGGCCAGTCCGTTGCCCATCGTCGCCTATCACAACCCCGGTCCCGGCGCGGATCCGCCGCTGGACGCGTTCGTGCGCCTGAGCGAGTTGAACAAGGTCGACTACTTCAAGGAAAGCTCGAGGGACATCACCAAGATTACGCGACTCATCGAGCAAATCCAGCTTGCCGGCAAGGCCAACTACTTCACCACCATGCAGCCGCTGCTGACCACCCTCATGATGGGAGGCGCGGGCGCCACCATGCCGCCGCCGGGCACACGCATCGGCGCACGAGTCGTACGTGCGTTCCGGGAGGGCGACATCGACAGGGCGCGCTACTGGCAGCGCTGCTTCACCCTCTTTCCGGGCAAGTGGGGCGCCTACGGGCTGCCGCCGATCATGAAGTCGGCCCTCAAGCACTTCGGGGTGGACATTGGCGACCCTGGCCGGCCGTACTCGCCGGTGAGCCCGCGGGACCACGCGCAGATCGGCCAGTTCCTGAGCCAGATCGGAATCCTCGGCGACGGAGAGCCGGACGAAGCCGCCTTCGACCAGGCCGCGGTGCAGCTTGCCCAGGAAGACACCTTCCTGCGTTAGACGGAGCCATGTCCGGCGGACTCTTCACATGGTTTGCGGAGCGGGTCAAGGAGTGCTCCGATTATCTGGTGCTGCTTCTGATCCGCGGCACTTCACGATTTGAATCCGAGCTGACCGACGAGGGGCGGCAGGAACAGCGCATGTGGCGCGACCGGCGCATGCGCAATCTCAAGGGCCTCGCCCTGCGCGCCAAGCGGCGGCAGCGGGAAGCTTCCTGACGACGGGGACGACAGGGTTCAGGGATGCACTACCACAACGGAAGGAAACAGATCGTCGTGCTCGGAGGCGGGAGCGGCGGCGTGGTGGCGGCCACCAAGCTCGGCCGCGCGCTGGGGGCGGACCACGACATCACGCTCATCGACCGCCGCACCGATCACGTCTTCATGCCTGCTTTCCTGTTTCTCATGGTCGGGCAGCGCCGTCCCGAGGACATTTCCCGGAAACTGAAGCGTTTGGAGAAGCGCAACATCAGGGTCCTTCAAGCGGAGATCCTGGGAATCGACCCCGGCCGCCAGCAAGTGATTCTCGAGAGCACGGCCATTCCCTACGACTACCTGGTGGTGTCCCTGGGGCTGGAAGTGAGACCCGACCTGCTGCCGGGCTTCGCGGAAGGGGCGCATCATCCGTGGGAAATGGACGCCGCGCTGCGCCTCAAGACTACCCTGGAGAGCTTCCGCGAGGGGCGCGTCGTGGTGGGCGTGCCGCTGGGCCCCTACCGCTGTCCGCCGGCGCCGTACGAGGCCCAGTGGATGCTGGACAGCTATTTCAAGGAACGGAATATCCGCGACCTGGTGGACATCCAGTACTTTACCCGCGACCCCGAGCCCGCGGGCGAGGAACACATGCCGTCGGTGTGGATGGACGCCCAGAGCAAGAAACGCAACGTCACCATCCACTACGACTTCGTCATACAGTCCATCGATCCGGAGAAGAAGCGGGTCCACGGCCTGTACGGCTACGAGCTTTCCTACGACCTGCTCTTCATGGTGCCGCCGCACCGGCCCTCCAAGGTGCTCTACGACTGCGGGCTGGTCGACAACGAGACCGGCATCCAGGTGGACTACGACACCCTGGAGACCAAGTGGGAGAACGTCTACGCCATCGGCGACTGCGCCAACATGCCCGCCTCCAAGGCCGGCGGCGTGGCGCACCAGGAGGCCGACGTGGTGGCGGACAACCTGGTAGCGGAGATCACCGGGGAAGGGGAGTTGTCCACCCTGCACCTGCACACCATATGACTGCTCTCCTGCGGCGCGGGACGCGCCGCCGCCAACCGCACCACGTACCCTCAAGGATGGCCGCCTTTCGGTGTCACCGATTCACGCTCGTGGGGGCCGTCCCGGGCCATCTACTGGAGCAAGGTCCTGTTCGAGAAATGGTGGCTATGGCGTTATTTTTGAGTTTGTGAAGGCCGGAAACGAACGGAGAGTCGGGCGCATTTCCGTTCGTCCTGAGCGTAGCGAAGCGAAGTCGAAGGACCATGATCCTGCGCGAACTGAACGGAGAAAGCTGCAAGACCTACCTGATAGCCGACGAGGGCAGGGGACGCGCCGTCCTGGTGGACCCGCTCTACGCCCACGTCGAACGGTATCTTGCCGTGCTCGCCTACCACCGCCTGGAACTGGACCTGGCCATCGACACCCACACCCACGCCGACCACCTGAGCGGCTGTACCCAGTTGCGTTTCCTGGTCGGTGCGCCGTTCGCCATGCAGAAATGGGCGCCCAGCCCGGCCGTCGACATCCACCTGGAAGACGGTGAAGAGTTTTCCGTCGGCGACCTCACCGTGCAAGTGCTGCACACCCCAGGGCACACCCCTGACGGCATGAGTCTCGTGGTGGAAGGGCACGTCCTCACCGGCGACACCCTGTTCATCGGAGGTTGCGGCCGTACCGACTTCGCGGGTGGCGACGCCGGCGCTCAATACGATTCCGTCACGCGGAAACTCTTCACGCTGCCGGAGGAAACCGTCGTCCACCCCGGCCACGACTACCGCGGCAACACCACCTCCACGATCGACGCCGAGAAGAGCACCAATCCTCGACTCGCCAACCGCACGCGGCCGGACTTCATCGACCTGATGAACAACCTCGGTCTCTCACCACCTCAGAACATCCAGGAGGTGCTCCAGCCCAACCAGTCCGCCCTTGGAAGAGACGAGATCAACTTCCCGGACTGGAGCGAGCTCAAGCTGGTGCAGGTTGTCGATGTCGCGGAACTCCGGACGATGCTGGTCTCCGACAAGCCGCCGTTGCTGGTGGACGTGCGCGAGCCCGCCGAATACTCGGGGGAACTAGGCCACTTGCCCGGCAGCGTCCTGGTGCCGCTGCGAGAGCTCATGAACCGCCTGGACGAGATCGAGGCACACAAGGAAGCCCCGGTGGTAACCGTCTGCCGGGCCGGCATGCGCAGCGCCACGGCCGCCGCCATCCTCGGCAGATCCGGCTTCACGGACGTCTCCAACCTAGCCGGCGGCCTCGTCGCCTGGAATGAAGCGGGCCTGCCGGTTGAACGCTAGGCACCGGCACTGCATGATCGGAAAACATTTCGTACAGACCCTCCAAACAACCCCTGCCGATCATGTCAAAGCAGTCCAAAAGCCGCCGCCGCTATCCCGAGTGGGAAAACACCTGCAACTACTGCCTCTACCTGCAACCGACACCCGGCAGCCCGGGTGCCGGAAACTGCACCTACCATCGCCAATGGATCCGGCGCTCCGCGCTCACCACGTGCAGCGACATGAGCTCCCAACCCCTCGCCGAGGGCATCTACACTCTCAGCGACAACGCCTACGGCGCCTGGAGCTACCACCGCCGCCGAGAGCACGTCCGGACCCGCCTGTTCGTCCTCCAGGGCGGCCGGGCCAGCCCAACCCCCCAGGAAACCGAAAAACAAACTCCCGCCAAGAAGCGGATGACCTGACGGGACCCAACCTCACCCCTGGATTCCCGCTTGCGCGGGAATAACGGTATAGGAGGGGCGGGGCGGCAGCTACCAGCCGTCGATTCCGCACCGACGGTGGGAATCTCCGGATATGTTATGTCAGCTTTCGTATAGCGAGTCTGCCGCTATGCGAAAGTTGACATAATATACATTATCAGACGTTTGGGGTTTGAGTCGGATTGCCGCCGAAGCGCCGGCGACACGCGGGATCGAATGAGATGTCTTAAGGGGTGGCGGGTTTGCCGGACGTGCCTTCCAATTGTTGCAGCCGCAGAGCGATTTCCACGGTTTCCGCTTCGGGGAATTCCTTGAGGTAGGCCTTGTAAGTCTCTGCAGCGTCCGCGGTTTTGCCGAGTCGAGCGCTGCAGCGCGCTTTCCCCAGCATGGCTTCCTGGCGCAACGGCCCCGGTCGATCCAGGGCGCGGTTCAGGGTCGTGAGGGCTTCCTCACAGGCTCCGTTCATTTCCTGGGCCAGCCCCAGTGTCACCAGCATGACCTGGCCCACGAAACCGTCGCCGTCCGCGCCGGCGACGCCTTCCAGCACCTCCACAGCCTTGGCGGGTTGCTCCAGGGCGATGTAGCTGTTGGCAACGTAAAGATTCGCGAGTTTGTCGTAGGGTGCTTCCCCTTTCGCCCGGAGGTTTTCGAAGGCTTCCAGAGCGGCCTCGTAACGGCCTTCCTGGTACTCGACGAGAGCCTTGCTGTACTCCCGCACCGCCAAGTCTTGCCGGTAGCCGCGGTAGTACTGCCAGCCGACGACCGCAACTACCACCACCACGATGGCGGTGCCCGCGCCGATCAACTGCCGCCGGTAGGCCTTGACCCAATCCAGGACCAGGCCGGTCCACACCATGAACCGGTCGGGCTGGCGGATCTCCTTTCGTAGAATGCGTTTTCTCGGCGCGGCCATTCAGACAAATTCTCCAGTGCTTCCTTACATCTTGTACTTGAAGTCGTCAGGCGACATCTTGTCCAGTATCTCGCCCCATTTCTCCTTGGAAACGTTGGCGAAGTCCGGGTCCTTTCCTTCTTCCGTCTGTTGCAGCACGCTGGACTGTTCCAGTACCTCCCGCGCCACGTATATCGGAGTCTTGCTCCGCAGCGCCATGGCGATGGCGTCGCTGGGACGCGAGTCCATGGTGACCTCCCGGTCGCCCACCATCAGCGTAATGACGGCGTAATAGGTATTCTCCTTCAACTCCGTGATGGCGACGCGCTTCACCGTGCCGCCCAACTCCCCCAGCAGGTTCTTCATGAGGTCATGGGTCATGGGGCGCGCCATCTTGATGCCTTCCAGCTCGGTGGCCATGGCCGTGGCTTCCAGGAGCCCGATCCAGATGGGTAGCTGGAGCTTGTTCTCCGAATCTTTCAACACGACGATGGGGGTCCGGGTCACCTGATCGAGCGTCAGCCCCGCGACCGTCATTTCAATGGCTTCCGGACTCTTCATCACATGGTCTCCCTTGCTTCGATGGCCTCGCCGACCAGGGAGTTCGGCGTGGCGTCCACCACCCGTACGCACGCCATCTCCGCGGGCACAGTGGCTTCGTTGGGCGTGAAGTTCACGATGCGGTTGGTTCGGGTCCGCCCCATGAGCTGTGCGCGGCCGAGTCTGGAAGGCCCTTCCACCAGGATTTCCTGCTCCGCGCCGATCAGGCTCCGGTTCTTCTCGAGGGAAATGCTCTTTTGCAGTTCCTGCAGCCTGTGGTACCGGTCGGCCTTGACCTCGTCCGGGACGTCGTCACGGTACACCTTGGCCGACACCGTGCGGGGCCGCGGCGAATACGTGAAGGTGAACATGTCGTCGTACCCGATCTCGCGAACGGCGGACAGAGTCTCCTCGAACTCCTCGTCGGTCTCGCCCGGAAAGCCGACGATCATGTCCGTCGTGATAGCAACCTCGGGCCGGCGCCGGCGCAGCTCGTTGATGCGCTCCATGTACTCCCCGAGCCGGTAGCCCCGGCGCATGCGCGAGAGCACGGCGTCGGAGCCCGACTGGAGCGGCAGATGGAGGTGCTCGCAGAGGTTCTCCAGCCGGACGAAGGCATCCACGAGCTCCGGAGAGAGATCCTGCGGATGAGACGTAGTGAACCGGATGCGCTGGATTCCGGGGACCTGGTTGATCCGCTCCAGCAACTCGGCGAAGGACCTCTCCCCCGCCACCGTGCGGCCGTAGGAGTTCACGTTCTGCCCCAGCAGCATCACCTCCTTGACGCCGCGGCGCACCAACTCCTCCACGTCCCGGACGATGTTCTCGCTGGCCCGGCTCACCTCGCGTCCGCGCGTGCGCGGAACGATGCAGAAGCTGCACACCTTGTTGCATCCTTGCATGATGGTGAGGTAGGCCTTGGCGCCCTCCACCTCCGGCGGCCCCGAGGGGTCCTCCAGATAGAACGGATCGCGGTAGAAGGCCGTCTCCACGGAGCGCCGGGCCGTCTCCCGGGCCTCCTCCACCATCTGCGGCAACTTGTGCATGTTGTGGGTGCCGAAGACCAGATCCAGGTGCGGCGCCCTGCGCAGCAACGCCTCCCCTTCCTGCTGCGCGACGCAGCCCCCCACACCCAGCACGGTGCCGTTCTCCTCCTTGAGCTTCCGCCACCGCCCCAGCGCGCTGTACACCTTCTGTTCCGCCTTGTCGCGCACGCTGCAGGTGTTCAGGATGATCAGGTCGGCCTCTTCGACGCGGTCGGTGGGCTCGTAGTCCGCGGACTTCATGAGCTGGACGATCCTCGCCGAGTCGAGCTGATTCATCTGGCAGCCCCAGGTTTGCACGTAGAGCTTCATGGGTTTCGCGTTACGCTGTTGGCGGGGAAACGGTGGATTTGCCGCAACTTGCGTTTCTCCGCAACGCAAACGCAGTATCCCACATATCGGGGGCTTTCGCTATACTGCACGGCTCTGGTGCATGCTCAACCGCGCTATGTCGGGCAACGCCGTGCTTGAGAGGATGCCCCTTCACTGCGGACGAATGGAGACCGAGATCGTCGGTCATGGCGGAAAGAGAACTGAGGCGGGTGGTGCTGTAAGCAGGTGAATTGTCTGTTGACTACCGAAAAGTCGTGACTTTTCATCAGTTGGCCGATGCCGAGGTTCAATTCGGGGTGACGGCGGGATGTTGAGAGCACCCCCGCTTGGCCGAGCCATCACCCGCACCGCACATGCGGTTCCATTGCTGGTGTGAGCAGGGGCTATTCCGCGCACTGAGCAAACCGGACTCCGCCGGCACCTCTCGTCAGCGAGCAGCTATACCCCCCTCTCCTACAATTAGCCAACGCATCCAACTCAGCTGCAGATCTTGTTGCGCCTAACCCGGACTGCACACTGCAGCGTCCGTTACTGTCTTCGCCATGTGCAAGCGCGCCACATTCGTTACCAGCACCGTAGGCACTACCAAATACACTGACGCCGCAGTTTAGTCCACCCGCCTGGAGACATCCATTGAGGGCTGCGAACTCAGCTTCAACGCGGTTGGTGTGATTGGAAACTATGAAGGCGGCATATCCCCCTGAACATTCGTATTGGTCGTTGTTCCTCCTATTGCCAAACGCAATCGCGCCAAAGTAGCGCCTGGCAGGAGCAGAAACGTCCAAAATCCGGAAGCTGAGCTCGGCTGTTGCGCCGTGCGGATCGCGCGCCGTTACGGTGATCCTTACCTGGCCGCTCGAGAACGCCTGAACGGCGGTGAACGTGAGCCTACTGCCCGACATCGAGACCTGCACAAAGTTGGTCGCGCTCGACCTCGCGGAATAGGTCAGTGTGTCCCCATCGGGATCGGAGAAATTATTCGAAACATCGGCGGACCTGCCTTGCCCCACGGTCATGCTGGCCACGTCCTGTATCCCACGCCGCACAACCGGAGCGCGGTTGCTCGGTGGCCGGAATGTTGTCGTCAACCTGAAGCTTTGCGACGCCGTGAGGCCACCGGGATCCGTTGCGGTTACGGTAATGGTTGCGACCCCATCGAGCCCCGACGTCACGTTCAATTGGTTGCCCGTTACCCGAACCGCGGCAAAGAAGACATTGGTAGTCCTCGCAGTGTAAGTCAGCGTGTCGCCGTCCGGGTCCGAGAAAAATGAGACCAGGTTGAAAGTCCATGTCCTGCGCTGATCTTCCTGCGAGGATACCGTATGCGTCAGATCCTGAAACCGGGTCCTGACGACTGGTGCCTGGTTGCGCGATGTCGTTTGCCTCACTGTTACCCGGAACTGTTGTCTGGCTGTAAGCCCACCGGGGTCTGTAGCGGTGACCGTGATGGTCGCGGTACCTCCGCCTTGGGCCTGTACGATCACTATTTGCGGCGAACCAAGCACGACCTCCGCGACGTTGCGATTACTCGTGCTTACGCGATACGTCAGCGAGTCGCCATCCGGATCCGAGAAGTACGCATCAACTGTTTGTGGCGAACCCCATCTAAAGGAGCTGCCTATCTGGAGCGTCAGGGTTATGTCTGTAAAGCGTTGTACTATTACCGGCGCGCGGTTACCAGGCGGCAACACGATCGTCCCATTGCGACCTCCCCCGCCGTCACCGCCTCCACCACAAGATGCCAGCCCGACTGACATGATGCCGGCAACCACAAGGATCAATGTTATCCGCGAGAAAGCAATCCTATGCATCGGGCAAACCTTTCGATTGGGTGCGGCGGTGTTTCGTCCTCACGAAGCCATGGATACGGTGGCGCCCAAGCTCCGCGGCTGCTCCATGTTGTCGTTCCGGAGAAGCGTGATCGAGACGGTGCTGCTCGCTGTACCCTTCGGAATCCTGGTCTCGACGGGCTCGTCAACGAAGTCCTCACCCGCCACTGCGGGATTCTCCCCGTCTCCCGGAACGAGCCGCACCACCACCCGAATGTCTTCGGGCGCGGCAGCCGGCAACAAGACCTCCAACCGGACCGCTTCGCCGCTGCCGACGGCGTCCTGCAGGAACCGGACCCGCGCTTTTTTCACGAGGGCGGACGCGCTTTGCCGCTTGGCGACCCTGATCGGGCCAATGTCCTCGATCGGCCGCCACAAGTCCTCGGTCTTTGGACGTGAATAGTCCGCGGCCACACCCAAACCTTCCCAAGCCGGCTTCTCCGACGGACCGCCGAACGGTAAGTGAAGCGCCACTTGAAAGCTGGTGGAACGCTTGCCCTCGCCGATGCCGTCGTAGTTAGCGCCGAACTTGAACCACGGGTGTGGGCGCCAGTCGAGGCCCACGCGGGTGCCCGTGTTCCACTGATTGGAACCGTCCTCGGCCCGCCAGCGGTAACCGACCGTGTTGAGTTGAAGAGTTGTGGTCAGATCGAAGCGCATCCCGAGTTCCATCCCTTCAAGGGCACGCTCCTGGTATCCCGAACTGCCCCGGCGCCAGTCTGTGGCGGGAACAAAGTAGCGGAACGAACCGATGCCCCACCTTCCGGTGTAGTCGATCCCCGGCGCCAGCACTCTGTGTCCACGCTCGGCGTTCAACAGGTGGAACGCCGAAATTCCGACGATGTCAGCGTCCGGCGCGCTCGAAACCCGGAAACGACGCACCACACCGTGCCGCAGATCGTTGCGGAACAGTCCGGAGCCGGATCCGTCCCACCAGCGGGTAACGCCCTGCTGGAAGAAGAACGAGGAAACGCCGTTCCTGTTACCGGACGATCCCGCGCCAGCGAACGGAAGCACCATGTCGATATCACCGTCGATCCCGAACTTGTGCGATACAGGGGAATAAGACAGGTTGCCGGCAACCTGGAAGTGCGGCCCGAACCTCCTTTTCCCGTATGCGTCCGCGAAACGCAGACTCTCCTCCACGAAGAGCTTCAATCCGTTGCCCAAGAGACACCTTGTGCCTTCCGACGCCGTATCGTTGAGCGCGGCCTGACATCTGCTCGCGTGAATGAGGTAATCGCTCCAGAACCCGTTGCCGGACTCCGCCCGTGTGACGGAGGGACTCGAAACAAGCCCGATCATCAGCGTGGCGACGCACGCAGCCCGCCGGACATGGCGGAGACGAGACAACTTGCCGCGAACCTTGGGGATTCTGTTCTCTATCATCGGGTTCCTCCGTATCCCACGACACACCGCCATCCCAACTCCGTCACCAGCGTGAGTTCCCGTTGCTGCGCTACTCCAGGACCTGCCACAACTTTCCGTTCTTTGAGGCGACCTTTAGACACCTGAGCAATATCAGCTTCGTTTCTGCTGCCGTCTTTTTCGCGCCTTCGCTCATGGAACCGACCAATCCCGTCACGAGCCCCACACTTGCGCCGATGCCTGCCGCTTCCCCGATCTTGACGCCTCCGACACCCGCCATATCGAAAATTTGTCCCATCCGGGTGGCCATCGCGGCCCCTTGCACCGTGGATTGAGCTGTATCGGTGAGGGTTGCGAGTTGTGCCTCTTGCGCGGCAGTCATTTGGCGGTTGTTGGCGACATTTCGACAGATCCCCAATACCTGCTTGTACTTTTCCTCTTGTCCCGGCTCCACGAAAACGGACGGTATGTATTGGCCGGAACCAAGCCCGCTGGAATCGACAACTCCCTTGTAGGCGGACCCACAGCCTGCGAGAAGAAACAACGACAGAAGAGTTATAATCACCAGTAGTCCACGCATTTTGTGCTCCTCCTCACGGTCCACCCAGTAAATCGTGCAGTCATTGCCGGAGTCACGCTCGCTCCGTCCAACTCGAGATGCCAGAGCGAGACCAAGAAGGAATTGCGAACTTCAAGGCAATCCGCGTCATCGCGCCTTCTCCGGAAGTTTGACGAGGTTGGTGTGACGGACCCCAAGTGCGAACAAGCCGACATTGCCGAGGTACCGGACATCGATTACTTGGGAAGCGCTCGTTTGGCCTGGTCGCAAGCTGCCTGCACGAAATCGACCCCCATTGTCGGACTCTTCACCGTTTGTTGGCCGAATGCCGTGCCGTACTTGGCCAGAAGCTGCGACAAGACGGACATCGCCTCTTCAGACCCCCAGTCGCCTCCGCCGGAAAGCGTGGTCTGCATGGCGCTGTCAGCCGCCTTGAAAGCCGCCCTCACCCGGTCCACCTCGCCTTTGCTTTCGCTCAATGCCATTCCGTCAAAACCGAGGTTCTTTAAAACCAAGGATAAGACGTAAAGGGCTTCCTTGAGACTCCACTCGCCAGGGCTCACCAGTTCCGTCCGAAGCCGGCGCCCGGTCGTTGCCCGGCTTCCATTGCCACTTATCGAGACCACTCCGGTTGGACGGTCATCCAGTACGAGAGCGGTCAGTTCCAAATTCAGTGCCCTTGCAAGAGCGAGAGCCGAATGGAGCCGGGTTCGGCTACCACCCTGTTCGATCCGTCGTACCGTCCGTGCATCCAGATCAGATTTTTCTGCCAGCTCTTCGGGCGTCCAACCCAACTCCAAGCGCGTCCGGCGAAGCAAATCGTGATCGATTCGGATCATGGTCAACCTCTTCTTCGCGGCCCGTCACTCTTTCGCCTCTTCGCGATTTCGTATCAAACTAGGAACAGCATTAGCTACGCTATAATCTGGCGCAACTGGACATGTAGCGACGTTTCCCGGACACAAAGGGTCGAACAATTGCAGGAGTGCCTTCCTACGTCCTTGGCGGGTCCCGAACTCGTCAGGACTTCGAGTGCGGCTGACCCTTGCGGCAGAAGTCGATCTTCGACTCAAGAGAGTTCTGTCCGTTGTCTCCTGTCAGGATGTTGGTGGCAACCGAAAATGTCCCATTTGTGTCAACCGAAAATGGCACACCTTGAAGTTGCTGGACGAGGTGCGGTGTTCCACGCTGTTGGCTAAGTCAATGGGAACGAGCGACGAACCGATGCACGGATGGGAGACGTATCCGTACAAGGAGATCATCGAGACGCGACTGGAGGAGTTCCCCCGGTTGTCGGCGAAGCGGCTGTACGACGAGATTCAGGCGGCGGGCTACACGGGCGGGTATGGCCGTGAGGGACTACGTTCGGGCAGTGCGGCGGTGGGAGTCAGTGGAGGCGGTGGTGCGGTTCGAGACGCCGGTGGGGCGGCAGGGGCAGGTGGACTTCGCCACGTTCTCGCTTCCTGGGGGCGGCGGCATGCGCTGGTGATGGTTTTGAGCCATTCGCGGCGGTTGTGGCTGCGGTTCTACCGCCGGCAGACGATGGCGGTGCTTATCGAAGGGCTGGAGAGTGCCTTCGGGCTGCCGCTGGCGAGCGGCTCCTTATCAGTGAGGTGTCCTCTCCGTTAAGATTGAGGCCTTTGTCGGTCTAAGTGTCCAGCACGCTCGGATGAAACAACTTCTCCACCGGGTACGGCGCCTCGATCAACGTCTGGTCGGTCAGGTACTTCATGAAGCGTTCGATGCTGGCGCGGTTGGCGGCAAGCCCGGACGGCCAGATGTCCGTGCCGAACAGGGTCCGCTCCTCCTCGAACTCGTTGCGCGCGAACGCAAGCTCGGAATAGCCCGGGTCGTCGTAGAATCCCGCCGCCTGGGTCTTGGAGTCTTCCCACATGTCCATGAGCGCGCGCGGCAGGTCGGGGTGACGGTCGGCGATTTCCTGCTTGTAGACCAGCACGTGCATGATCGGATAATCGCCGTACTTCTTGAAGTAGCGGGCGCATTCCGCCTTGGTGTCGGGGAACAGCCGCCGCACCGATCCTTCGCGCACACCCTCCAGCAGTCGCTCGGGCGGATGCGGGTGGATCATCATGGCCAGCTCGCCCGCGATCAACGCGTCCGGGGCGCTGGGCTCGTCGATGGTGGTCAGATTGGCGGCCTCGCGGCCCGGCCAGTCGACGAGTTCGGTGCTCATGGTCTGCCAGTCGAGATCCTGCCAGGGCACGCCGTACTCGAAGGCGAGGTCGCCCTTGGCCAGCACCGACATGGTGGTCTGGAAGCTGCGGCAGCAGACTTTCTTGCCGATCAGGTCCGTGGGCTTGTCGACGCCGGCGGCGGTGCTGACGAACATGTGGTTCTGGCTGAACAGGCGACGCGGGAACACCGGCGTCGCCGTGTAGTTCAGGCCGCGGCTCTTGGCCGTCAGGTAGGATGAAACCGACATCTCGCAGATGTCGAATTCGTCGCCGACCATGAAGCGCCTGTGGCGGTCGATGCCGTCCCGCCGCGGCGGCGCCATGCCGACCTCGAGCACCTTGAGGTCGATGCCCTCCGGGGGCGAGACCATTCCCATGAAAAACGGTACGTGCCGGTCATATCGCTCGAGCGCGATGGTCAACTCGGTCGCCATATCAAGTTCTCCTGCTTGAAGGGTCACGATGCGTGTCTTCGCACCGGACCGGGCCATGGATCAAACCCCCCGCGCATGTGCTCAGGGGGTCTGGTATTCGGACAGAAGACTATCACAGGAGGAGAAATCCGTCAGGATGCGCAGACACGCAAAGGTGGCGAAGTCCAGGGTCAGGGCGCCGTCGCGCCACAGCAGCAACGCCTTGTCTGGAGCGTGCCACACGGAACCGGCACCGCGCAGGTCGCCCGGGACCTTGACCAGGAAGAACCTCGTGGCGTCACCCGAACCCGGCTCGACCCATTGGGTGAAGAAGGACAGCCGGCCCAGGTCGCAATGCAGTTGCTCCCGGTTCAAGAAATCGGCGAAGTCCACTCCCCTGCCGCTCACGAGGTGACGTTCACGGGGAGGCACCTTTCGGTGCACTGGACTGCGGCCTTCTCCCTCGACCGCGAAAAGAAGCCCCGTGGCGGCCAGGAGGACCCTGGCGGCCGCGACCCAGCATCCCATGGCGTACGCCGGGCTCATCCCGGACCCCAGCAGCCGGCGCGCCTTGGCGGCCTCCAGGCCGTGGCATTGCCGCAGGGTCGCGGGCGCGTGGTCGCCGATGTCGATGCGCTCCGCGGGAAACGACGCGTTTCCAGTGCCGGCGCGTACGGCCGGGGCGGATGCCGGCGACAACAGCACCTGAAGACCGAAGCGGGGGTTGTCGCGCACGGCCACGAGCCCGACCCGATCGCCCCGCTCATCCGTGGGCATTGAGACGCAAACCCTGCCTGTCCCGGTATTCAAGCGCGGGAGGCCCGCTCAAGCCTTCCATATGGGCAGCCACAAGGGTTCCGCCAGCACGTAGTCCTTTTGCGCGATACGCTCCAGGGCTTGGCGCAATTGGCCCACGCTGGTCTCTTCCAGGGTGATCACGAACGGCAGGATCTCGTGAGCCTCGGTTCCGCCCTTCCCCGGCGCCACGAGCGACTCCAACTCTTCCTCCGTGTGCTGGAGTTGCCAGATCTCGGATACGTTGATCTGTTGGTCCCCGAAAATCTCGCAAAGCTCGCCGGCGATGCCGCTCTGGTCGCGCACCACGAAGCGAACGTAGAAGGAGGCTCGAAGATCGTCTTGCGGACGCACCGTGTCCACCCCCGAGACGATGCTCTCCACCGGCAGAAAAGGCGCATCACCGGAACGCGCCACCAACTCCTGGACGTCGCCGAGAACCGCAACGGCCGTGGCGCCCCCACCCGCCCCGGGGCCCGCGAACACGTAGTCCCAGTCACCCGCGCCGGGCGCGCCGCCGTCGCTGACCTGCCCCTTGAAGAACAGCGCGTTGGTGACGCCGTCGATGCCCGCGATGGGATGGCGTTCCGGCACCACCATGGGACTCACCATGGCCTCCAGGGCGCCGTCGACTCCGCGCGCCAGGGCCACGGACTTGATGGTGGCGCGGCCCTTGCGCGCCGCATAGAGGAAGTCGATGGCGTGGATCAGTTCGATGCCCTTTCGGTGGATCGCGCCGGGCATGAGGCGCGCTCCGAATGTGACGGACGCGAGCAGCAGAAGCTTGGCCTCGGCGTCGCGGCCGCTCACGTCGGCGTCGGGGTCGGCCTCGGCGTAGCCCAGCGCCTGGGCGGAGGCCAGCGCATCCGCGTAGGATCGGCCCCGTTGCGCCATCTCCGTCAGGATGTAGTTGCTGGTGCCGTTCAACAGGCCGTAGACGGCCGCGGGCCGCTCGGCCGCGAGGCTCTGGGTGAGAGGTCCGATGATCGGGATACCGCCGCCGACGCAGGCCTCGAAACGAACCGCCCGGCCGCTCTCCCGGGCCGCGGCCCAGATCTCCGCGCCATGGGCCACGAGCAGCGCCTTGTTGGCGGTGACCACCGGCTTGCCGTGGCGTAGCGCATCGACGACCCAGTCCTTCTGGGCGCGCAGGTCCTCGGCCGCGCCGGCTCCGAGCACCTCCACCACGATGTCGACGTCGGGGTGACCCGTGACCGCGGCCGGATCGGTCGTGAAAAGCTCCGGCGCCGCCGCGTACCCTGGCTTGCCCTCGGGCCTTCGCGTGAACACCTTGACCACCTCGGCGTCCACTCCGAAACGCGCCAAGTGCCCCTTGGCCACCAGATCGTGAACGGCGCCGCCGACGGTGCCGGCGCCGAGGATGCCGATGCGGACCGGGGACCCCATGACCTTGCGCTATTCGGGCAGCACGCCCATGGCGTTGCGGATGGTGCGCACCGCCTGTCGGGTACGGTGCTCGTTCTCGATCAGGGCGAAGCGCACATGCTGGTCGCCGTACTGGCCGAAGCCGATGCCCGGGGAGACCGCCACCTTGGCCTCGTTGAGCAGGAACTTGGAGAACTCCACCGAGCCCATGGAACGGTAGGGAGCGGGGATCTCGGCCCACACGAACATGGTGGCCTTGGGCTTGCGGATCATCCAGTTGAGCCGGGCCAGGCCGTCCACAAGCGCGTCGCGCCGGCTCCGGTACTTCTCGGAGATCTCGTGCACGTCGTCGTCCTGGTGGTTCAGGGCATGGATGGACGCGATCTGAACCGGCTGGAAGATGCCGTAGTCCATGTAGCTCTTGAGCCGCGCCAGGGCGTGGATCATGGTGGCGTTGCCCACCGCGAAGCCCACGCGCCATCCGGGCATGTTGTAGCTCTTGGACATGGTGAAGAACTCGACGCCCACGTCCTTGGCTCCCGCGGCCTGAAGGAAGCTGGGAGGCTCGTACCCGTCGAAGGTCAGGTCCGCGTAGGCCAAGTCGTGAATCACCAGCATCTCGTTGGCCTTGGCGAACTTCACGATGCGCTCGAAGAACTCCAGGTCCACCACCTCGGTGGTGGGATTGTGGGGGAAGTTCAGGATCAGCAGCTTGGGACGCGGCCACGTCTGCTTGATGGCTTCCTCGAGCTGCTCCATGAACCCCTCGCTGGAGACCAGCGGGATGCTGCGCAGGTCGCCACCGGCGATGACCACCGAGTACTGGTGAATGGGATAGGTGGGACTGGGGCACAGCACCACGTCGCCGGGATCGATCATGGCCAGCACCAGATGCGCCAGCCCTTCCTTGGAGCCGATGGTGACGATGGCCTCGTCGTCCGCGTCGATGGAGACGCCGTAGCGTCGCTGGTACCAGTCGGCGATGGCCAGCCGCAGCTTGTAGATGCCGCGCGACACCGAGTAGCGGTGGTTCTGCGGCTTCTGCACCGCCTCCACCAGCTTTTCGACGATGGGCGCCGGCGTGGCCATGTCCGGGTTGCCCATGCTGAAGTCGACGATGTCCTCTCCCCTCCTCCGGGCCTCCTGCTTGAGGTCGTTGATGGTGTTGAAGACGTACGGCGGCAGCCTCTTGATTCGGTTGAACTCCACTATTGCTGTCCCTCTCGTCCCTTCCGGCGCGGCCATATAGGGGGTTTCCGGACCATCGCGAGGTCCGCATGGTCCTTCATCGGCCGTGAAAACAGCCGGAATAACCATGAGTTATAAGCCATTCCCCCTACCGGCGCAACGATTCGGCCGATTGCGGCTCCCGTCGCTGCGCTGCTCAATCGGCCCACGCTCCCAATTCCATGGCATTTCCCCAACGGCGTCGAAGTTCCCGCCGAACGCGCCGGGACACGTCGCTCTCCCGGCGCGGGTTCCGTGTGAGCCAGTCGCGGGCCTCGCGCCGTGCCTCTTGCAGCACCTCGTGGTCGCGCACGAGATGGGCGGTGCGGAATCCCTGAGATCCCGCCTGGCGGGTGCCAAGGATCTCTCCGGCGCCGCGGAAACGGAGGTCGGCCTCCGCCACCTCGAATCCGTCCGTATGTCGTTCCAGAACTTCCAGCCGCTGTCGTGCGTCGTCGTCCCGCGCGCCATAGTGGATCAGCACGCAATAGGATTCGTCCCGGCCCCGGCCGACCCGACCCCGGAGCTGGTGCAACTGCGCCAGCCCGAACCGCTCCGCATGCTCGACCACCATGAGTGTGGCGCCGGGCACGTCGATGCCCACCTCGATGACGCTGGTGGCCACCAGTACCTGGATCCCTCCTTGCCGGAAGCGGCGCATCACCTGGTCCCGTTCGGCTGCGGGCATCTGGCCGTGAACCAGGCCCAGGCGCAGCCCGTGCATGACCGTGCCGGAGAGTTCCCGCGCCATGCGCTCGGCCGCGGCCAGCGGTATCTTGTCGGAATCTTCCACCAGCGGATAGACGAGATACGCCTGGCGGCCGTCGGCCACCGCGGCGCGGACCCGTTCGTACACCTGCTGTCGCCGGGCTCCCTGCACCACCACCGTGCGCACCGGCGTCCGTCCCGGCGGCGGCTCGTCCAGAAGCGACACCTCCAGGTCGCCGGAAAGCACCATGGCGAGACTCCGGGGTATGGGCGTCGCGCTCATCAGGAGCAGATCGAGCTCGGGCGCCGCGTCATTCGCGTCATCCCGGGCAGCCAGCCGCGCGAAGGCGGTGCGCTGGGACACGCCGAACCGGTGCTGCTCGTCGACGATGCCCAGCCCCATGCGCGGCACCCGGACGCCCTCCTGGAACAGGGCATGGGTGCCCACGACGAAGTCCACCGCGCCGCTGCGGATGCGCTGGATGATGTCCTTCCGGGCGCCCGGACGGAGCGAACCGGAGAGCAGCGCCGCGCGCACGCGGAGTCTTTCGGCATAGGGACGGAGCCTTTCGTGGTGCTGCTCCGCGAGCAGCTCCGTGGGCGCCAGCAGCAGCGCCTGGCGGCCGTTCTCGATGGTCCGCAGAGCGGCGAGCCACGCGATGACGGTCTTGCCCGAACCGACGTCGCCTTGCAGCAGGCGGCGCATGGGGCTCGGCGACTCCATGTCCGCGTGGATTTCCCGCAGCACCCGCTCCTGCCCGCCCGTCAGACGGTAAGGCAGGAGGTTCCGCATGCGGTCGGTGAGGGAGCCTGCCCGCGCGGGGAAGGAGAAGCCGGGCGTGTCCAGGCGCTGCCGTTGCCGTAGCGCCAAGGCCAGTTGGAAGTAGAAGAATTCGTCGAAGGCAAGGGAACGGTGTGCCAGAATGCCGGCTTCGTCCGTGAGCGCCGGGGTGGGCGCCAAGGACGGTCGGTGGAGAGTCTCCAGCGCCTGCTCCAGGTCAACCAGCTTCTGCCGCAAGGCCACTTCAGACGGCAAGAAGCTGGGCAGGAAACCACCGAAACGCTCCAGCGCTTGCGCTATCCAGCCACGTAGACTCGACTGCGGCACGTCACCGGGCTTCGCGTATATTGGACGGACCTCCGGTTCGCGCTCGGCGTCGCCTTCGAGCACCTCGAACTCCGGATGGGGCAGGCTGAGGCGCCCGCCCCGTTCGCCCGCGACCCTTCCGTACACGGAAAGCCGCTGGCCCACGCGCAAAGTGTCGGTGAGGTACCGCGGCGGATTGAACCAGACCAGCTCCAGGCTACCGGTGTCGTCGGTCAATGTGCCCGTGAGGATGCGGCGCCGGCCGCGCAACCGTCCGGCCCTGAGACTCGTCAGCCGGCCGACGAAGGCGCCGCCTTCCCCGGCCACCGCATCGCGGACGGCCGCTGCGCCGCGCCGGTCCTCGTAGCGGAAAGGCAGGTGGTAGAGCAGGTCCTCGATGGTGGCGAGACCGCGTGCGGCAAGCTGCGCGGCCCGTACCGGGCCGATGCCTTTCAGCACGCTCAGAGGAAGCTGCAGTGCCTCGCGGCAGTCGGCGGGTTTGATGGGATTGACGCGATACGAAGGAGTCACGGCCGCGAGCTATCGGTTTTCGTATCCGGGTGGAGGCACGTTTGGCTACATTCTGTTCCGCGCATGCCGCTGGTATTCCTGGAGCGGTTGCACGGTCAACTCGCCGGCCTTGAGGAACTCGATGGCCTCGACCGCGGCTTCCGCGCCGGCGAGGGTGGTGAAGTACGGGATCTGGCGATCCAGGGCGTTACGCCGCACGAGGTAGCCGTCGTTGCGGTAGCTTTCGTTGGCGTGAGTGTTGACGACCATGGCCACGGCCTTGCGGCGCAGGGTGTCCTCGAGGTCCGGCACTGCTTCCACGAGGATGCCGGCGGTCTTGAAGCTGTCGACGGTGCCGCCGGTGGCCGCGATATGGAAGCCCAGCGCCGCCAACGCCCGGGCGATGCCGGCAGCGCCCTGCCGGTGCTGGTCGGGCAGGCTGAACAGAGCCGTGCCGGAATCGGGAAGGCGCATGCCGCCGGCCATCTGCGCCTTGGCGAAAGCCTTGCCGAAGGTCTGGTCGATACCCATGACCTCCCCGGTGGACTTCATTTCCGGTCCCAGCAGCGTGTCCACCCCGGCGAACTTGTTGAACGGCAGCACGGATTCCTTGACCGAGACGTGGGGCGGGACGATCTCCTCCGTGAAACCCAATTCGTGAAGCGTCCGCCCCGCCATGACCCGGGCCGCCAGCTTGGCGAGGGACACGCCGATGGCCTTGCTGACGAAGGGCACGGTGCGCGACGCCCGCGGGTTCACCTCCAGGATGTAGACGTCCTCCCCCTTGACCGCGAACTGGACGTTCATCAGGCCGCGTACCTTGAGGGCGGTTGCCAGGGCCGCGGCCTGCCGCCGGATCTCCGCCTGCACGTTCGCCGACAGCGTCCGGGGCGGGATCGAGCAGGCGCTGTCCCCGGAGTGGACGCCTGCCCGTTCGATGTGCTCCATGATGCCGCCGATGACCACGCGCTCGCCGTCGGCGATGGCGTCCACGTCCACCTCGGTGGCATCGTCCAGGAACTTGTCGATGAGCACCGGGTGCTCCACCGAGGCCTGGAACGCCGATACCAGGTATTCCCGGAGCTTGGCCTCCTCGTAGACGATCTCCATGGCGCGCCCGCCGAGCACGTAGGACGGCCGCACCAGCACGGGATAACCGATGCTCTCCGCCACCCGCAGGGCTTCGTCCGTGGATCGGGCGGTGCCGTTCAGCGGCTGGCGCAGGTCCAGCTCTTCCAGCAGGTCCTTGAAGCGTTCCCGGTCCTCGGCCAGGTCGATGCTGTCCGGCGACGTGCCGATGATGGGAACGCCGGCCCGCTCCAGCGCCAGCGCGAGCTTGAGCGGCGTCTGCCCGCCGAACTGGACGATGACCCCGTCGGGCCGTTCCTGCGCGGCGATGTTGAGCACGTCTTCCAGCGTGAGGGGCTCGAAATACAGCTTGTCGGAGGTATCGTAGTCGGTGCTGACGGTCTCCGGATTGCAGTTGACCATCAGGGTCTCGAAGCCGTCCTCCTTGAGGGCGAACGCGGCCTGCACGCAGCAGTAGTCGAACTCGATGCCCTGGCCGATGCGGTTGGGGCCGCCGCCCAGGATCATGATCTTCCTGCGGTCGCTGCGCCGGGACTCCTGGGTGCCCTCGTAGGTGGAGTAGTAGTACGGGGTGAAGGCCTCGAACTCCGCGCCGCAGGTGTCCACGGTACGGAACCCGGCGAGCACGCCGGCGTTCATGCGCAGAGTCCGGATGTCATCCTCCGGGCGGTCCGAGAGCTCCGCCAGCCGCTTGTCGGAAAAACCCATGTTCTTGACTTCGGCCCAGAACTCCCGGTCTGCCTCCTCGCTTTCACCCAACCGTTGCCGTATCTCACCTTCTTTCTCGATAATGGCCTGTATGTGGTGAAGAAACCAGGGGTCGATGCCGGTCAGCTCGTACAGCCGCGGTACCGTGAAGCCCGTGCGCAGAGCGGCGCCCAGGGTCCAGAGGCGGTCGGAGCGGGGTCGGTGGAGGCGCTCTTCGAGCAAAGCCTCCACGTCGGCTCCGGTCGCACCGGCGGTGCCGGGCAATCCGCCGTTCTGCGGAAGACTTGCCAGGAACTCGGGCTGCTCGAAGCCGTAGCTGTTGGTCTCGAGGGAGCGCATGGCCTTCTGCAGCGCCTCCTTGAAGGTACGCCCCATGGACATGGCCTCACCCACCGACTTCATCTGCGTGGTGAGCACGTCGCGGGTCTGCGGAAACTTTTCGAAGGTGAAGCGCGGCACTTTCACCACCACGTAGTCGATGGTGGGCTCGAAGGAGGCCGGAGTCTCCCGGGTCACGTCGTTGGGGATCTCGTCCAGGGTGTAGCCCACCGCCAGCTTGGCGGCGATCTTGGCGATGGGGAAACCCGTGGCCTTGCTGGCCAGGGCCGAGCTGCGCGACACCCGCGGGTTCATCTCGATGACCACGAGCCGGCCGTTGTCCGGGTTCACCGCGAACTGGATGTTGGAGCCGCCGGTATCCACGCCGATCTCGCGGATGATGCGCAGGGCGGCGTCGCGCATCACCTGGTACTCCTTGTCCGTGAGCGTCTGGGCGGGCGCCACCGTGATGGAATCGCCCGTGTGCACCCCCATGGGGTCGAAGTTCTCGATGGGACACACGATCACCACGTTGTCCTTGTGGTCGCGCATCACCTCAAGCTCGAACTCCTTCCAGCCCAGCACCGACTCTTCTACCAGCACCTCGTGCACCGGGGAGATCTGCAATCCGGAGCGCGCCATCTCGACGTACTCGTCCTCCGTGTACGCGATGTTGGCGCCGCTGCCCCCCAGCGTGCGCGACGGACGGATGATCAGCGGCAGGCTGGCCAACGCCCGCCGGGCCGCCAGGGCCTCGTCCAGCGAATGTACATAAACGCTACGCGGCAGGTCCAGGCCGATCCGCGCCATGGCCTCCTTGAAGCGGTCGCGGTCCTCGGCCTTCTTGATGGCCTCCAGGCGCGCGCCGATCATCTCCACGCCGTGGCGTTCCAGCACGCCCGTCTCCGCCAGCTCGATGGCGAGGTTCAGGGCGGTCTGGCCACCCAGGGTCGGCAACAGCGCGTCCGGACGCTCGGCTTCGATGATCTTGGTGACGACGCCCGCGTCCAGCGGCTCCACGTAGGTGCGGTCCGCGAACTCCGGATCGGTCATGATGGTGGCCGGGTTGGAGTTGACAAGGATGACCCGGTAGCCCTCCTCCCGGAGGGCCTTCAACGCCTGGGTACCGGAGTAGTCGAACTCGCACGCCTGGCCGATGACGATGGGGCCGGAGCCGATGAGCAGGATGGACTCGATGTCGGTGCGCTTGGGCATCTCAGGCTCCGGCCATGAGGCCGCGGAAGCGTTCGAACAGGTAGTCCGCGTCGTGAGGCCCGGGCGACGCCTCGGGATGGTACTGGACCGAGAAGATCGGGTGCTCGCGGTGCCGCAGCCCCTCGACGGTGCGGTCGTTGAGATTCACGTGGGTCACTTCCACCGCGTCCTCGAGGGAGTCGGCGTCCACCGCGAAGCCGTGGTTCTGCGTCGTGATCTCCACCTTTCCGGTGGTGAGGTCCATGACCGGCTGGTTGCCGCCGTGATGGCCGAACTTGAGCTTGAAGGTGCGCCCGCCCAGGGCCAGGCCGAGGATCTGGTGGCCCAGGCAGATGCCGAAGATGGGCCGGCGGCCGACGAGCTTGCGCACGTTCTCCGCGGCATACGCCACCGCCGCCGGGTCCCCGGGACCGTTGGAGAGAAAAATACCGTGGGGCTCCAGCGCCAGCACCTCCTCGGCGGAGGTCCATGCGGGCACCACCGTGACCGCGCAACCGGCCTCCACCAAGCCTCGCAGGATGTTGAACTTGATGCCGTAATCGTACGCCACCACGTGGAATTCCGGCGCGCCGGCGCGGGCGAAGCCGCTGCCCATGCGCCAGCCTCCCTGGTCCCACGTGTAGGGTTCGCGGCAGCTCACGTTCTTCACGAGGTCCCGGCCCTCAAGCCCTCCGAGTCGTTGTGCTTTCTCGGTCAACGCCGCTTGGTCCCGGCTCGCCGTGGAGATGATTCCCTCCTGGGCGCCGCGCTCGCGGATGTGGGTGACCAAGGCGCGCGTGTCCACCCCTTCGATACCGACGATGCCGTGCTCCCGCATGTACTCGTGCAACGCCTGGGTGGCGCGCCAGTTGCTGGGCACCGGGCAGTATTCCTTGACGATGAATCCCTTGACGAACGGCCGGCGCGATTCGTCGTCCTCCGGGTTGACGCCGACGTTGCCGATCTGGGGATAGGTCATGGTGACGAGCTGGCCCTCGTAGGAAGGATCGGTGAGGATCTCCTGGTATCCCGTCATGCTGGTGTTGAAGACGACCTCCCCGGCGGCCTCCCCTTCACTGCCGAAGGAGCGGCCGGTGAACGAGGTCCCGTCGGCCAGGGTGAGAGTGGCTTTCATGTTGCGAACAAAACCGGGTGAAATGTCAGTAGATGAGCATGCCGATGCGCCACCAGCGCAACCGCTCCCCCCAGCCCTTCTCGTCATCCGAGTCCCAGGACCAGTACTTGACGAAGGCCCGGCCGCGCACGTCGTCGATGGGCACGAAGCCCCAGAAGCGGCTGTCGAAGCTTCGGTCCCGGTTGTCGCCCATGACGAACACGTGGCCTTCCGGCACCTTGACGGGACCGAGGTTGTCACGCAGATGACCCGCGCCCAGGGTCATGCCCTGGTCCTCGAAGTGGGCGTGCGGATCCTTCACCGGCTCCCCGTTGATGAAGACCTTCTTGTCCCGGATCAGGACCTCGTCGCCGGGCACCCCCACCACCCGCTTGATGAAGTCCTTGCAGCGGTCCTGCGGGTAGATGAAGACGACCACGTCGCCGCGTTCCGGCGCGTCCCAGTTGACGGCGTGGGAACCTCGTGCCATATCGACGCACCCGGCAAAAGGCAGCCAGTTCAAGTCCGGAAGCCGGATGCCGTAGGACAGCTTGTTGACCAGGATATGGTCGCCGATGACCAGCGTGGGGATCATGGAACCCGAAGGGATCTTGAACGCCTGCACCACGAACGCGCGCAGGAACAGCGCCGCGATCAGGGCGATGACGATGGCTTCCGTGTACTCTCGGAACACGGATTTCCGACGCTTTGAGAATCTGGCCACTCGGGGGTCCTTGATGTCTTTCCGGTTTGGGATGGGTCTAGCGAACCGCTCCTGAATTTAACAGCTTAACCCGCAACTTTGAATCAAACCTTGAGGGCGGCGAGGAACGCCTCCTGCGGGATCTCCACCCGCCCCACCGACTTCATGCGCTTCTTGCCTTCCTTCTGCCGTTCCAGGAGCTTGCGCTTGCGCGTGATGTCGCCGCCGTAGCACTTGGCGGTGACGTTCTTGCGCAGCGCCTTCACCGACTCCCGTGCGATGACGCGGCTGCCGATAGCCGCCTGGATCACCACCTCGAAGAGCTGGCGCGGGATCAGCTCGCGCATGCGCTGGACCATGTCGCGACCGCGCACGTAGGCCTTGTCGCGGTGCACGATCAGCGACATGGCGTCCACGAGGTCGCCGTTGATGCGCACGTCCAGCTTCACCAGCTTGGACGCCCGCATGCCGGCCATCTCGTAGTCCATGGAGGCGTAGCCCCGGCTCAGGGACTTGAGGCGGTCGTAGAAGTCATACACGATCTCGTTCAGCGGCAGCTCGTAGGTGACCATGGCGCGGTTGAGGCCCGCGTAGCGCAACTCCTGCTGGACGCCGCGCTTTTCCTCGCACAGCTTCAGGACCGCTCCGAGGTAGTTCTGCGGCAGATGGATGGTGGCCCGGATGAAGGGCTCCTCGATGGTCTCGATGTCGGCCTCGTTGGGAAAGGCCACCGGGTTGTCGATGGCCAGCACCTCCCCGCCGTGCGTGGTCACCTGGTAGACCACCGTGGGGGCGGTGGTGATGAGGGAGAGGTCGAACTCCCGCTCCACCCGTTCGTGTACGATGTCGAGATGCAACAGGCCGAGGAAGCCGCAGCGAAAGCCGAATCCCAGGGCTTGGGAGGTCTCCGGCTCGTAGGTGAAGGAAGAATCGTTCAGACTGAGCTTCTCCAAGGCGGTCCTTAGGGCCTGGTACTGTCCGGAGTCGGTGGGGTAGAGCCCGCTGAACACCATGGGCTTGAGCGGCCGGAAACCCTCCAGGGGTTCGCCGGCGGAGCCCTTGTGGCTGGTGACGGTGTCGCCGATGCGCGCCTCGCGGATGTTCTTGATGGAGGCCATGAGGAAGCCCACCTCGCCTGGGCCGAGACTCTCCACCTCCACCGGACCCGGCGCGAAGACCCCCAGGCGGTTCACCTCGAAAACGCCGCCCGTGGACATGAGGCGGATGGAATCGCCGGTGCTCACCCTCCCGTCAAACACGCGCAGCAGGATCACCGCGCCGTGGTACGGATCGAACCAACTGTCGAAGATCAGGCCGCGCAACGGCGCCTGCTCCACGCCTTGGGGGGGCGGGAAATTGGCGACGATGCCTTCCAGCACCTCCTCCGTACCCAAACCTTGCTTGGCGCTGGCAAGAATCGCCTGCGAGCTGTCCAGCCCGATGATGTCCTCGATCTCGCCCTTGACCCGCTCCGGGTCCGCGCTCGGCAGGTCGATCTTGTTGATGACCGGGAAGACCTGGAGGTCGTGGTCCAGCGCCAGGTAGACGTTGGCCACGGTCTGGGCCTCGACTCCCTGGGCGGCATCCACCACCAGGATGGCTCCCTCGCAGGCCGCCAGGCTCCGGGAAACCTCGTAGGTGAAGTCCACGTGGCCGGGGGTGTCGATGAGGTTGAGGACGTAGTCCTCGCCGCTCCGGGAGCGGTACTCGAGGCGCACCGGGCTCGCCTTGATGGTGATGCCGCGCTCGCGCTCCAGCTCCATCTTGTCGAGGAACTGGTCGGTCTTCTCGCGCTCGCTCAAGGCGCCGGTGTGCTCCAGCAGCCGATCCGCGAGCGTGGACTTGCCGTGGTCGATGTGGGCGATGATGCAGAAGTTGCGTATGCGGCTGCTATCCACGGCCCCGTCCTATGGAGTAGTAGGTGAAGCCGTGCCGCCGCATCACGGCGGGGTCGTAGAGGTTGCGCCCGTCGAACAGCACGGGTTGGCGCAGCAGCGTCTTCAGGCGCGGGAAGTCGGGACTGCGGAACTCGTTCCATTCCGTCAGCACGAGCACGGCGTCGGCGCCGGCGGCCGCCTCGTAGTTGTTCTCACCGTAGGCGATGCGGTCGCCGTAGCGCTTGCGCGCCTCGGGCATGGCCTCGGGATCGAAGGCGCGCACGCCCGCGCCCGCGTCCAGCAGTCCGTCGATGACGCGGATGGAGGGAGCTTCGCGCATGTCGTCGGTGCGCGCCTTGAAGGCCAGACCCCACACCGCCAGCGTGCGATCCGCCAACGTGCCGTCGAAGTGCTCTGTCACCTTGTCCAGCAGGAGGCCCTTCTGGGTCTCGTTGACCAGGTCCACCGCCCGCAGGAGCGGCATCTCAAGCTCCTCGCCGCCCATGGCGATCATCGCGCGGATGTCCTTGGGCAGGCAGGAGCCGCCGAAGCCGATGCCGGGATAGATGAAGTGCGGGCCGATGCGGTGGTCGAGTCCGACGATGCGCCGCACCTGCTCGATGTCCGCGCCCTCCTTCTCGCACAGGCGCGCGGTCTCGTTGATGAAGGAGATCTTGGTGGCGAGGATGGCGTTGGCGGCGTACTTGCTCATCTCGGCGCTGCGCGAGTCCGTGCGGATGATGGGCTTGCCGGTGCGCACGAAGGGCTCGTAGAGCCGGCTGAGCAACTCCAAGGAGGCGGCGTCCTCGCCGCCCAGCACCACCCGGTCGGGCTTCATGAAGTCTTCCACCGCGGCGCCTTCCTTGAGGAACTCCGGGTTCGACACCACCGCCGCGGGATGTCCCGTGCGCGCTTCGATGATCTCCCGCACGCGTGCCGCCGTGCCCACGGGAACCGTGCTCTTGGTCACCACGATCTTGGCGCCGTTCATGGCCTCGGCGATGCTCTCGGCCACCGCGAACACCTGGCTCAGGTCCGCGCCCCCAGCGGACACCTGAGGGGTGCCCACCGCGATGAAGATGGTTTCCGCGCGCCGGACGGCCTCGGCCAGATCGGTGGAAAAGGAGAGACGGCCCTCCCGCGTGTTGCGTTGGATCAACTCCTCCAGCCCCAGCTCGTAAAACGGCACCCGCCCCTGCTTGAGCTGCGCGATCTTGGCCTCGTCGATGTCCACGCAGACCACGTCGTTCCCGGTCTCGGCGAAGCAGCTTCCCGTGACCAGTCCGACGTAGCCCGTACCGATCATTGCGATGTTCATGCGATCCCGATCGGCATCTCTAGTGAAAGCGGGTCAAGTCCACGAAACGCCGGAAACGCTCGTCGATCTCCGTGCGGTCCAGGGCGATCAGCCGCCGGGGACCGAAATCCTCCACCGTGAAGGAGGCGGTGACGTTGCCGTACACGATGGCCCGGCGCAACGCGTCCTCGCCCCCGGCGTCGGCCGCGGCCAGGCACCCCATGAAGCCGCCGGCGAAGGAATCGCCCGCGCCGGTGGGGTCCAGCACCTCTTCCAGCGGATAGGCCGGCACCACGAAGGTCGCCGCGTCGGAGAACTGGAACACGCCGTACTCGCCGCGCTTGATGAGCACCGCCCGCGGCCCCATCTTGAGAATGGCGCGGGCGGCGCGCACGATGTTGTGCTGCCCGCTGAGCATGCGCGCCTCGGAGTCGTTGATCACCACGGTCTCGACCCGCTCCAGGACCTTGCGCAGCTCCTCCGGCGTCTCGTGGATCCAGTGGTCCATGGTGTCCAGGGCCACCAGCCGGGGCTGCTTCAACCGGGACAGCACCTCCAACTGCGCCGACGGGTGCATGTTGCCAAGAAAGGCGTACTCCGTGTCCTCGTAACCCGCGGGGAGCCGCGGGACGAATTCCTCCAGCACGTTGAGTTGGACCTCCAGGGTGTCGCGCACGTTGAGGTCCTCGTGGTAGCGCCCGTGCCAGTAGAAGGTCTTGCCCGGAGCGCGCTGCAACCCCTCCAGGTCCACCCCGCTGCGCGACAGCGCGGTCAGGTGCTCGTCCGGGAAGTCCTCGCCCACCACGCCGACGATCCGCGCCGGCGCGAAAAAGGCGGCGGCCAGGGCGAAATAGGCCGCGGAGCCCCCCAGGACCCGGTCGGCACGGCCGTGCGGGGTTTCGATGGAATCGAAGGCCATGGAGCCCACCACCAGAACGTTCATGGTCGTCATCCTCGGATGTTCAGAGATACTTGTCCACCAACGGCCCCAGCCTCTTCCGGGCTTCGTCCGGGATCACCGAGCGGTCCGTGACGATGGCCATGGCCAGGGCCGTGGCGCACGGGCAGGCGCGCTCGGGCGACAGACGCTCCGCCGTGCCCCGGACGATACGCTTCGCCACGTCCGCGTTGCGCTGCAGCACCGCGATGACCTCCTCGATATCCACGTCGCCGGCGGCCTCGTTCCAGCAGTCGTAGTCCGTCGACATGGCCATGGTCGCGAAGCAGATCTCCGCTTCCCGCGCCAGCTTGGCTTCCTGCAGATTGGTCATGCCGATGACATCCGCGCCCCAGCTCCGGTGAAGCGCCGACTCCGCCCGGGTGGAGAACTGCGGCCCTTCCATGCACACATAAGTGCCGCGTCCGTGCACCCGGATGTCCTCGCCGGCCGCCGCGTCCGCCACCGTGCCGCGCAGTTCGTTGCAGAACGGGTCCGCGAACTGCACATGGGCCACGATGCCGTCACCGAAGAACGTGCTCGGGCGCCGGTAGGTGCGGTCGATGAACTGGTCCGGCAGCACCATGTGGCCCGGCTCGATCTCCTCCTTGAGGCTGCCCACCGCGCTTACGGAGAGGATGCGCGTCACTCCCAGCTTCTTCATGCCGAAGATGTTGGCGCGGTTGTTGACCTCGGTGGGCAGGAGCCGGTGCCCCTTGCCGTGACGCGGCAGAAAGACCAGGTCCACCCCGCCCAGGGAGCCGGTGACGAAGGAAGCGGAGGGCGCGCCAAACGGGGTCTCCAACTCCACCTCGCGCACCCCGCTCAGTCCCTCCATCTCGTAGAGGCCGGTGCCGCCGATGACGCCCATCTTGGTCTCGTGTTCCATTTCCTCGTCCCGCCTTCTGGGTGTCCCGTGTCACGCCGGGCCGCTTGGGCACCCGCGATCTGCCGTCAGGTCAACCCGGCCGCGGCGTCTGAACGCCCGGCCCTGCTCTCCGCGGCATGGTACAACTGCCCGCAGGCCGCCTGGATGTCCTCACCTCGGGGACGGCGCACGTGAGTCTGTATACCCTGGACCCTCAGCGTCTCCCCGAAACGCTCGATGACGTCCTCCGGCGGCCGGTCGAAACCGCTCCCCTCGTGGGGGTTGAAGGGTATCAGGTTCACCTTGCAGCGGATCCCGCGAAGCCGTTTCGCGAGCTCCGCCGCGTCCGCCGCCAGGTCGTTCACACCGCGCAGGAGCAGGTACTCGAACGTGATGCGCTTGCGCCGAGGCACCGGCAGGGAGCGGCAGCACTCCAACAATTGCGCCACCGGGTACTTCCGGTTGACCGGCATCAGTTCCGAGCGCACATCATCGCGTACGGAATGGAGCGAGATGGCCAGATTCACCCGGGTTTCCTCCATGAGCCGGCGCATTTGCGGCAGCAACCCCACCGTGGAGACCGTGATCTTGCGTGGCGAAATGGCCATGCCGCCGGCGGCATCCGTGATGGTTGCCAGTGCGCCGCGCGTGGCATCGTAGTTGGCCAGGGGCTCGCCCATGCCCATGAACACCAGGTTGGAGATTCGCCGGTCCTCCGGGCACTCGCGCTGCACTTCGAGGATCTGGTCCACGATTTCCGCCTGAGTGAGGTTGCGCTTGAGTCCCATGCGCGCGGTGGCGCAGAACGCGCACGCCAGACCGCATCCCGCCTGCGTCGACACGCACAGCGTCACCCGGTCCTCCTCCGGAATGTACACCGTCTCCACGACGTTGCCGTCGCGCAAGCGCAACAGATATTTGACGGTGCCGTCCTCGGAACGGCTCCGTTGCTGCACCGCCAGGCTGCCGATGACGAACGACCGCGCCAGCGCCTGGCGCAGCTCCCTTGGCACGTCGGTCATGCTCTCGAACGCGGTGGCGTGCTTCTGAAACAGCCAGCGCCGTATCTGGCCGGCGCGATAGGCCGGAAGCCCGCGGGCGTCCAGCCAAGCGCTCAACTCGGCATGGCCGAGGCCTTCGATGGGCGGCCGGGGCTCGTTTGACCCCTCCTCACCCCTGGATTCCCGCCCCCGATCGGGGTCGAGGGCAAGCTTCCGCGGGAATGACGATTCGAGGGGTCCGTGCCTCATAAGCCTTGACTCAGCCTTGAAAGTTTACCCGCGACCCCGTTCGAGGGCGGGAATGGCGGTTCGGGCGGCGGTGCGACTATTCGAATCAATGACGTGCTTGGCGCCTTGAATTGCGCGATGCCTCAGGCGGTGGAGGACTGGATCTCGTCGGCGGCGAAGAAGAATGCGATCTCCGCGGCGGCGGTCTCGGGTGCGTCGGAGCCGTGCACCGCGTTGGCCTCCACGTTGGTGCCCCAGTCTTTCCGGATGGTTCCCGGCGCGGCCTTGGCCGGGTCGGTGGCGCCCATGATCTCGCGGTTCCGGGCGATGGCTCCGTCCCCTTCCAGGACCGACACGAAGATGGGCCCGGTGGACATGTAATCGGTGAGGCTGTTGAAGAACGGGCGCTCCCGGTGCACGGCGTAGAAGGACTCCGCCCGCTGCTTGTCCAGGCGGGTCAGCTTCGCCGCCACCACCTTGAGCCCGGCGCCCTCGAAGCGGCTCAGGATGTCTCCGATGTGGCCGCCCTCCACGGCTTCCGGCTTGACGATCGACAGTGTTCGCTCCATACGGGTTATCCCAACCTCTCCTTCATGGTCCGGCCGATGTCCGCCGGGGTGGGCGCCATGCTGACGCCCGCGGCGCGCAACGCCTCGACCTTCTCCGCGGCGGTGCCCTTGCCGCCTGAAATGATGGCGCCGGCATGGCCCATGCGCTTTCCCGGTGGGGCCGTCTGGCCCACGATGAAGCCCACCACGGGCTTTTTCATGTGCGCCCGGATCCATTCCGCGGCGTCCTGCTCGGCGCTGCCGCCGATCTCGCCGATGAGCACCACCGCCTCGGTCTCGTCGTCCTCGTTGAACAGGGCGAGCACGTCCACGAAGTTGAGTCCCCGGATGGGGTCGCCGCCGATGCCGACGCAGGTGGACTGTCCCATGCCCAGGCGCGTGAGCTGGTCCACCGCCTCGTAGGTCAGGGTGCCGCTACGGGAAATGACGCCGATGCGGCCGCGCTTGTGGATGTGGCCGGGCATGATGCCGATCTTGCACTCGCCCGGCGTGATGACTCCGGGGCAGTTGGGTCCCACGAGCACCGTGCCGCGGTCGGCGAGGTAGCGCTTGACGCGCATCATGTCCTGGACCGGAACGCCCTCGGTGATGCAGATGACCAGCGG
Organism: Deltaproteobacteria bacterium; assembly: GCA_028818775.1. NCBI lineage: Bacteria > Pseudomonadati > Myxococcota > Myxococcia > Deltaproteobacteria bacterium. The sequence goes on from JAPPNE010000084.1 coordinate 68,711, forward strand.
CACGCCGGCGGCCGAGGATTCCATCATGGCGTCCGCCGCAAAGGGCGGAGGCACGTAGATGACGCTGGCGTTGGCGCCGGTCTCCCGCACCGCCTCCTCCACGCTGTCGAAGACGGGAATGTCCTCGAAGTCGGTGCCGCCCTTGCCGGGGGTGACGCCGGCCACCATCCGGGTACCGTACTCCTTGCACGTGCGGGTGTGGAACTGGCCGGTGGCGCCGGTGATGCCCTGGGTGAGCACCCGTGTCTCGGCGTTGACGAGGATGCTCATGCGCCCCCCTCCTCCGCCCGCACCGCCTCGACGATCTTCTGAGCGGCGTCCGCGATGGTGTCCGCCGGAATGATGCTCAGGTCGGACTTGGACAGCAGCTCCCGGCCCTGCTCCACGTTGGTGCCCTGGAGGCGCACCACCAGGGGCACGCTGACGCCGATCTCCCGGGCGGCGTCGATGACTCCCGCAGCGATGACGTCGCAGCGCATGATGCCGCCGAAGATGTTCACCAGCACGCCGCGCACCTTGTCGTCGGAGAGCAGCAGGCGGAACGCCTGTCCCACCATCTCCTTGCTGGCGCCGCCGCCCACGTCGAGGAAGTTGGCCGGCATGCCGCCGTACTGCTGGATGATGTCCATGGTGCCCATGGCCAGACCGGCGCCGTTCACCATGCAGCCGATGTTGCCGTCCAGCGCCACGTACGAGATGCCCAGGTCCGAGGCCTTGACCTCCTTGGGGTCTTCCTCGGTGATGTCGCGCAGTTCCGCCACGTCGGCCTGGCGGAAAAGCGCGTTGCCGTCGAAGTTCATCTTGGCGTCGAGGACCAGCAGCCGTCCGTCGTCCAGTTGTGCCAGCGGGTTGATTTCCAGTTGCATGCAGTCGGACTTCAGAAAGGCGTCGTACAGGCTCCTGACAAGCGCTCCGAAGGCCGACACTTCCTTGCCGGTCAACCCCAACCCGGCGGCCACGCGACGGATCTGGAACGGCTGCACGCCCACCAGCGGGTCCACCACCTCGATGATGATGGCGTCGGGCGTCTCCTTGGCCACCTCCTCGATCTCCATGCCGCCTTCGCGGCACGCGATGATGGCGGGGCCGCCGGCGGCGGCGTCGAGCACGATGCTGCAATAGAGCTCACGGGCGATGCGAGAGGCCTCTTCCACCCACACGCGCCGGACGATGCGCCCCTCGGGGCCGGTCTGGTGTGTCACCAGCGGCTTGCCCAGAAGGCCTTCGGCGAATGCCGCCGCCTCGGCCTCGTTGTGGACCACCTTGACGCCACCGGCCTTGCCCCGGCCGCCGGCGTGGATCTGCGCCTTCACGACGCAGGGGAAGCCGATCTCCCGAGCCGTCGCCCGCGCCTCCTTGGCGGTGGCCGCCACCCGACCCTGGGGCACGGGCACGCCGAACCGCGCAAGCCACTGTTTCGCCTGGTATTCGTGGATGTTCATGCGGAGAGTTGGGATGGATGACGGACGGGTTCGAGTTCGCCCGGCATCCGTCCGGTATGAAACCTTAGGCCTGTGCCAGCACCCGGTCCATGGCGCCCACGATCTCCTGCACGTGGGACAGGGACTCGTCGAACTGGGCCTTCTCGCCGGACGAGAGGCCGATCTCGATGACCTGCTCCACGCCGCCGGCGCCGATCAACACCGGCACGCAGAAGTAGTAGCCCTGGACGCCGTACTCGCCTTCGAGCAGGGCGGCGCACGGCAGCACTTCCTTCTTGTCGAGCAGGTAGGCCTCGGCCATGCGCACCGCGGCCGACGCCGGTGCGTAGAACGCCGAGCCGGTCTTCAGGAGCGCGACGATCTCGCCTCCGGCCATGCGCACGCGCTGCTCGATCTCGTCCAGCCGCTCGGATGCGATGAGCCGTTCCACGGGCACGCCGCCCACCTGGCAGGCGCTCCGCACCGGCACCATGTCGTCGCCGTGGCCGCCCAGCACCATGGCGGAAACACTGTCCACCGAGCGGTTCAGTTCCTGGGCGAGAAAGGTGCGGTAGCGCGAGGAATCCAGGATTCCCGACTGCCCCACCACTTGGTTCTTGGGGAAGCCGGTGACCCGCTGGCACAGGGTCACCATGGCGTCCAGCGGGTTGGTGATGACGATGACGAAGGCGTCGGGAGCGTACTTCTTGATGTTCTCCGACACCGACGACATGATCTTGGCGTTGGTGCCCAGGAGGTCGTCCCGGCTCATGCCCGGCTTGCGCGCGATGCCGGCGGTGATGATGCACACGTCGGCGCCGACGATGTCCTCGTAGCTGGTGGTACCGACGATGTCGGCGTCAAAACCCTCCACGGGCGCGGACTGAAGCAGGTCCAGCGCCTTGCCCTGGGGCAGCCCGTCGATGACGTCGAAGAGCACCACGTCGCCCAGCTTCTTCATGGCGCACAGGTGCGCCATGGTGCCGCCGATGTTGCCGCCCCCGATGAGTGCGATCTTGCGTCTCGAAATGCTCATGGTCCGGTAGCGTTTCTCCCTGCGTTACATGTTCGCGACGATGGCGTCGCCGAACTCCGAGCACTTGAGCAGCTTGGCGCCGGTCATGAGGCGCTCGAAATCGTAGGTGACCGTCTTCTGGGCGATGGTTTCCTCGAGGCCCTGGATCACCAGGTCCGCGGCCTCGTCCCAGCCCAGGTGTCGCAGCATCATCTCGCCGGAGAGGATCACCGAACCCGGGTTGACCTTGTCCTGGCCGGCGTACTTGGGCGCTGTGCCGTGGGTGGCCTCGAACAGGGCGTGGCCGCTGTCGTAGTTGATGTTGCCGCCCGGGGCGATGCCGATGCCGCCCACCTGGGCCGCCAGCGCGTCGGAGATCAGGTCGCCGGTGAGGTTCATGGTGGGGATCACGTCGAACTCGTCGGGACGCGTGAGGATCTGCTGCAGGAAGGCGTCGGTGATGGCGTCCTTGATGAGGATCTGGCCTTCCGCGGGCTTGCCGCCGCACTCTTCCCACGACACCACCTTGTCGCCGAACTCGCGCTTGGCGAGGGCGTAGCCCCAGCGCATGAAGGCGCCCTCGGTGTACTTCTGGATATTGCCCTTGTGCACCAGCGTGACGTTGCGCCGGTTGTGCTCCACGGCGTAGCGGATGGCCGCGCGGATCAGCCGCTCCGAGCCCTCGATGGAGATGGGCTTGATGCCGATGCTGGCGGTAACCGGGAAGCGGATGCTCTTCACCCCCATCTCGTCGCGCAGGAACTTGACCATCTTCTCGGCCTCGGCCGTGCCCGTCTCCCACTCGATGCCGGCGTAGATGTCCTCGGTGTTCTCGCGGAAGATCACCATGTCCACCAGGTGAGGCCGCACCACCGGCGACGGCACGCCCTTGAAGTAGCGCACGGGCCGGAGGCAGACGTAGAGGTCGAGGACTTGGCGCAGGGTCACGTTGAGGCTCCGGAAACCCTCGCCCACCGGCGTGGTCAGCGGACCCTTGATGGCCACCAGGTACTCGCGGATGACGTCCACGGTCTCCTGCGGCAGCAGGCTCGGCGGGCAGTCGTCGCCGTAGACGGCCTCGGCCTTCTCACCGGCGTAGACCTCCATCCAGGAGATCTCCTTCTTGCCGCCGTAGGCCTTGGCCACGGCGCCGTCCAGCACCCGTACCGCCGCCGCCCAGATGTCCACCCCGATGCCGTCACCCTCGATGAACGGGATGACGGGATTGTCGGGAACCTGCAGCTTGCCGTCCGAAAGCGTAACCTTTTCGCCCTGTTCCGGCACCTTCACGTGTAGATAGTCTGCCATGGCTCTCCTCTGGTCGATTTATTCCTGACGTTGGATTCCGGTCTCGGAGGCCTGAATCCGGGCGGTGGCCTTGGATTCCGCGGTGCCACCCATCCGGGTCAGGTCATGGAGGGGTTGTGCGCGGGACCGGGTCCCAGCGCACCGACTTGGTAGTCATTAACGAATCTCCGGCGGTGAGTCAAGCAGGACGGGCGAGACATGCGATTTCGGCCTCGACCCGCTATATTCAGGAAGTCATCGGCGCGATTCGCCCCAGCCAGGGTCGGAGGGGCGGCCCTGAGCTGATCACGGAGACTGTATTGAGCGTGCGCATGGACAGCGTGTCGAAGGTTTACGGGTTTCTCTGGGCGCTCCGCGACGTGCGTCTGGAGATCGGCGCCGGGGAATGGGTCGGCCTCTTGGGCGCCAACGGCGCCGGCAAGACGACGCTGCTCAGACTCCTCGCCGCGCTCGCCTACCCCACCGCCGGCGCCGTGGAACTGTTCGGGCAAAACCTCCCCTACGGGAACTCCCCGTTGCGCCGCTCCATCGGGTTCATGGCCTCCGGTGCGCACCTCTACGACAGCCTCACCGTGAGCGAGAACCTCCGCTTCTTCGTCTCGCTTTACCGCAACGACGTCGGCGCCGACGAGAGGACCACGGTCCTGGACGAGGTGGGCCTGCACGCGAAGCGGGACGAGTACGTCTCGGCCCTGTCCCTGGGCATGCGCTGCCGGCTCGCCATCGCCAAGTGGCGCTTGGTGCGGCCACGGCTGCTGCTGGTGGACGAACCCTACGGCTCGCTGGACCCGTCCGGGGTGGACGTGCTCAACCGCTTCCTCGAATCCACCTGCGCGGCGGGCGGCATCGTCGTGCTTGCGACCCACGACGTGCCCCGGCTTCTCGAACGCTGCACCCGGGCGGTGATGCTCGACCAGGGACGGATCGTCTTCGACGAATCCCGGCGGGACCCCTGGGACAGCTTCCACCGCGCCTTCGACGCGCTTCAGTCGCAGGACTCCGGCGGCCCCCGTTGACCGGCGTGCTCCGACAGATCTACTGGCTCCTGTGGAAGGACCTCCTGCTGGAGGCGCGCCGCCGCGACAACCTGTTGTCGATGTTCTTCTTCGGCCTCTCGCTGCTGTTCCTGTTCTCCTTCGCCTTCGAGATCTCCAGCGAGAACGTATCGCGCATGGCCCCCGGCCTCCTGTGGCTGGCGTTCATGTTCAGCGGCACGCTGGCCTTGAACCAGCTCTTTCAGGGGGACCGCGAGAACGACTGCCTCGACGCGCTGCTGCTGGCGCCCCTGGACCGGGGCGCCTACTACCTGGCCAAGGTTTTCTTCAACTTCTCCCTCATGTTTCTCCTGGAACTCTGCATTCTGCCGCTCTTCGGCGTCCTGTTCCGGCTGGACTTCTGGCATCTCCTGCCGAACGTATTGCTCTACACTCTGTTGGGGACGCTGGGCTTCTCCGTGGTGGGGGTCCTGTTCGCCGCCGTGACGTTGCGTGCACGCGCCCGGGCGTTACTGCTGCCGGTGCTGCTCTTCCCGCTGATGATTCCGGTGATCCTCGGCACGGTCCGCACGCTGCAGATCATCCTCGGCGCGGGCGCCGCCGCGGAACTGGCGCCCTGGTTCCGGCTCCTGGTCGGCTTCGACCTGATCTTCATCACCGCCGGCTTCCTGCTGCTGGAGTGGGTGCTGGACGGTTGAGGTCGATTGGGAACCGTTGGGCGCGGGTGCTATCATTGGACACTGGACGCGAACGCCTCACACTATCGTTTTCGCCCCTGCCCCCCACATCGTCATTCCCGCGAAAGCGGGAATCCAGGAGTGGTTGGGGGTCGGGGCGCTCGGTCGCAATCCCCCACCCTGCCCCTGGATTCCCGCTTTCGCGGGAATGACGGTGTGAAGGACGGGGACTACGGTGTGAAGGGTGGTGTGGATGGGAACGACGGAGTAGAGGTGGGCGCGGCACCGTACTCAACTCGATCAGTCCATGGCTCGACGAATACTCGGTACTCTGACACTCATACTCATCCTCACCGGCCTGTATTGGGGCTTGGTGGAGGCCCCGCCCGACGCGCGCCAGGGCGAGACCCAGCGCATCATGTACCTCCACATCCCCAGCATCCTGGTGGCGTACCTGGCGTTCTTCATCGTGTTCGTGGGTAGCTGCCTCTACCTGTGGAAGGGCGAGCGCCGGGACGACAACCTGGCGCACTCGGCGGCGGAGATCGGTGTGCTGTTCACGGCGCTGACCATCATCGAGGGCTCCATCTGGGGCAAGCCCACCTGGGGCGTGTGGTGGACCTGGGACGCGCGCCTCACGCTCACCGCCATCCTGCTGCTGATCTTCTCGGCCTACCTGCTGCTGCGCTCGCTCATCGAGGATCCGCGGCGAGGCGCGGTATCCGGCGCCATCCTGGGCATCATCGGCTTCCTCGACATCCCGCTCATCCACATGTCGGTGTACTGGTGGCGCACCCTGCACCAGCCGCCCTCCATCCTGCGCCCGGACAAGGCGCCGTGGGAGAACATCGACCCGGCGATGCTGTGGCCCCTGGGGATCAACTTCCTGGCGTTTCTCGTGCTGTTCTTCTACCTGCTGTCGCTGCGCATCCACCTGGGGGAGGTGGAGGACCGGGCGCGTCGGAGCCGGCTCTACGCGGCCGGCTGAAAGGCGCTTCGCGGAGGTTTGACATATGGGACAATGGGGCTTCGTCTTCTTGGCCTACGGCATCGTGTGGGGCGCCATCCTGCTCTACGTGGTGCTGCTGAAGCGGCGCATTCGCGCCGCCGTGGCCATGGAGACGCAACACACCGGCAAGGAGGCGCACGGCCATGAAGCGTAGGCGGTTTCTCATCGGCGGCCTGATCATCGTCGGCGCCCTCGCCTATCTCATCTACGGCGCCATGCAGAACGCCGTGGTCTACTTCGTCACGCCGAGCGAGCTCCACGCCGAGACCGGAGCGCCGGACCGCTTCCTGCGAGTGGGCGGCATGGTGCTGCCCGGGTCACTGGAAAAGGACCTGGGGCGACGCACCTTCCGCTTCAGGATCTCCGATGGCCAGGAGTCCATCCCCGTGTTCTTCCAGGGAGTGCCCCCGGACCTCTTCTCGGAGGGCAAGGGCGCCGTGGTGGAAGGACGACTCGGCAAGGATGGAGTGTTCCAGGCCTCCACCGTCATGGCCAAGCACGCCGAGGAGTACAGCCCGCACAAGGAGGGGGAAGATCCCTCCAAGGTGCGCAGCTTCGTGCCCGCCCGGCCCACGGGCGGTTCGTGACCGCGAGCCTGGGACATACCTGCGTCCTGCTGGCCTTCGCGCTGGCGCTCTGGGGCATCGCCGCCCCGGTCCTGCACGCGCGCACCGGCGACGAACGTTTCCACGCCTCCGCCCGCTACGCCATCGCCGGCCAGTTCCTTTTCGTCACCGCCGCCGCCGGGGCGCTGATCTACGCGCTGGTGGCCACCGACTTCTCCATCCGCTACGTGGCCTTCAACACCACCCGGGCGACGCCCGTCTACTACCGCGTCACCGGCCTCTGGGGCGCCCTCGAAGGCTCGCTGCTCCTGTGGGAGTGGATCCTCATCATCTTCTCGGCGCTGGTGGCGTGGTGCTACCGCGCGCGCATGCGCGAATTCATGCCCTGGGTGCTGATGGTCTTCTCCATCGTCTCGGCGTTCTTCCTGGCGGTCATCGCCTTCGCCTCCAACCCCTTCGAGCCCCTGTCGCCGGTACCCGCCGACGGCCGCGGCCTCAACCCGTTGCTGGAAGACGCCAACATGCTGAGCCATCCGCCGCTCCTGTACACGGGGTTCGTGGGGCTCACCGTACCCTTCGCCTTCGCCATCGCCGCGCTCATCCGCGGCCGGCTCGACCAGTCGTGGATCGTCGCCACCCGGCGCTGGACCATCACCGCGTGGTTCTTCCTCACCCTCGGCAACATCGTGGGCGCGTGGTGGTCGTACCACGTGCTCGGCTGGGGCGGCTACTGGGCCTGGGACCCGGTGGAGAACGCCGCTTTCATGCCCTGGCTGCCGGCGACGGCGTTCCTGCACTCGGTGCAGGTGCAGGAACGCCGCGGCATGCTCAAGACCTGGAACCTGCTGTTGATCATCATCGCTTTCAGCCTGACCATCTTCGGCACCTTCCTGACGCGCTCCGGCGTGCTGTCGTCCATCCACGCGTTCTCGTCGGGACCGGTAGGATTCTATTTTCTGGCGGTTCTCGCGTTCGTGCTGATCTCGTCGCTGGGACTGCTGGCTTGGCGCAGCGACCAGCTTCGCGGGCAGCCCGAGCTGGACTCGGTGGTGAGCCGCGAGTCGGCCTTCGTCCTGAACAACGTGGTGTTCGTCTCCGCCCTGTTCACCATCTTCCTGGGCACGGTGTTCCCGCTGCTGTCCGAGGCCGTGGCCGGCGTCCAGGTGAGCGTGGGGGCGCCCTACTTCAATGCCGTCACCGCGCCTCTCTTCCTGCTGCTGGTCTTTCTCATGGGCGTGGGGCCGCTCATTGCCTGGCGCCGGGCTTCCTGGGACAACCTCAAGCGGAACTTCACTTGGCCGGTGGTGGCGTCCCTGGCCGTGGCCGCGGGCCTCTTCGCCGGCGGCATCCGCTCGTTTTTCTCGCTGCTGGGCTTCACGCTGTGCGCCTTCACGGTCTGGACCATGGTGTGCGACACGTGGCTTTCGCTGCGGGCGCGCCGGCGCCAGGCGGGCGAGGGGCCGCTCCGCGGCTTCGCCACTCTGGTGCGGCGCAACCAGCGGCGCTACGGTGGATTCGTGGTGCACCTGGGTGTGGTGCTGGTGGTGCTGGGCATCGCCGGCTCCATGGCCTACAGCATCGAGCGGGAGGCGACCCTGAGCGTCGGCGAGACCCTCACGGCGGGACCCTACCGGGTCTCCTTCGAGGGCCTGCGCGGGTCGCAGCAACCCACCCACTACCGGGTGGAGGGCGCCTTCCAGGTGTCGCGCAACGGTCATGAGCTGGGACGCCTGTCGCCAGCGCTCAAGTTCTTTCCCATCCAGGATTCGCCCATCGGCCGGGCGGTGTTCTACAGCTCGCTCAAGGAGGACGTCTACCTGATCCTCTCGGGATTCAGCGAGGTGGGCCAGAACCGGGCCACGCTCAAGGTGCTGATCCGCCCCCTGGTGCTGTGGATCTGGCTCGGCGGCGTGGTCATGGCCCTGGGCACGCTCCTGGCCATCCTGCCCATGGGTCCGGCCCGGCGGAAGGAAGCATGACTCCGGCGGCGCGCAGACTGCTGCTCACCCTCATGGCGGTGGGCGCCCTGGTGATCCTGCTGGGTTACGGCTTCTACCGCGACCCGCGCTACATCCCCTCGCCGCTGGTGGGAAACACCGCCCCGGATTTCTCCCTGACTTTGTTCGACGGCCGGGAGGTGCACCTGTCGGAGCTGCGCGGCAAGACCGTGATGCTGGATTTCTGGGCCTCGTGGTGCCTGCCCTGCCGGGCGGAAGCGCGGGACCTGGAGGCGGCCTGGAAGCGGCAGGGAGACGACGTGGTCTTCCTCGGCATCAACATCCAGGACAAGGAGGCGGCCGCGCGGAAGTTCATCGAGGAATTCGGCATCACCTTCGCCAACGGGCAGGACCCGGACGGCAAGATCGCGGTGGACTACGGCGTCTGGGGCATTCCCGAAGCCTTCTTCGTAAGCCCCACGGGCAGGATCACCTACAAGCACGTGGGCGCCATTCCGCCGGCGGTGCTGGCGGCCAAGCTGGAGGAAGCCCGCCGCGACCGCGCCAGCGCTGAGAGCGGGCGCGGCGAGCATCAGACGATACGATGAGATTCCTGGGCAAGGACAGGAAGGCTCGGTTGGGAAAACCGGGAGGCCGCCGTGTCCGCGGCGCGGTCGCGGTCATCGGTGCACTGTTGGTTGCGCTCTCGTCGCATGCACGCGCGGACCAGGCGCTAGAGGACCGCGTGCGCGCCATCGCGTCGGAGCTGCGCTGCGTAGTGTGCCAGAACCTGTCCGTGGCCGACTCTCCGGCGGAGATGGCGGTGCAGATGCGCGGCATCGTGCGCGAACAGCTCCAGGCCGGCAAGACCCCGGACGAGGTGCGCGCCTATTTCGTCTCCAAGTACGGAGAGTGGGTGTTGCTGGCGCCCCCCGCCCATGGCTTCAATCTGATGGTATGGATACTCCCCTTCGCCGTCCTCCTTGCCGGTCTCGCCTTCGCGATCTGGTACTTGCGCCGCTGGAGCCGCCGTCGCGCCCGCGAGCCGGAGGACGTCCCGGAACCGGAGCTCCTGGAGCGGGTACGGGCGGCGGTCGCCGCCGGCGAGGAGACCCCCGACTCGCCGGAGCGCGCCAACCTGCCCATCTACCAGGACCTTCGTGAGTTGGAGTTCGACCACCAGGCGGGCAAGCTGTCGGACGCCGATTACGAGGCCCTGAAACAGCGCTACGAACGGCAGGCCGTGGAACTGCTGCGGGACGAGGGTGAAGCCGCCGCCGTGGTCCGGGAGCCGGATGCGCGGGAGCCGGAGATGACGGAGCCGACACCTTCCAGGTGGAGCAAACGGTCGTGGATGATGGCCGGCGGGGCGGCCCTGCTGCTTGCGGGGGGCGTCACCCTGGGGCTCCTGCTGGGTCAGTCGGTGCGACCGCGCACGTCTCCGGAGGACAGCATGACCGGGGACTTCCTCACGGGAACCGGTCCCGGCGGCATCGGGCAGCCCGGCGCAAGCAATCCGGCCGCCGCGCTGCGCCAGGGACAAGAGGCCTTCCAACGCAAGGACTTCAAGGCCGCCATCCCGGCCTTCCGGACCGTGTTGCGCCACGACCCCGGCCACCCCGCGGCCAACGCCTACATGGGCATGATCCTGGCCCAGGCCGGGCATGTGGACGCCGCCCTCGAGGCGCTGGACCGCGCGCTCGCGCGCACTCCCAACTTCCCCCTCGCGCTGTGGGCCAAGGGGATGGTGTTGTTCCAGGATGGGCGTGACCCGGCCGGCGCGCGCCGGCACCTGGAGCGGCTGGAAGGCCTTCTGCCCGAGGGAGAGCAACGCAAGGCCGTGCGCGACATCATCGCGCGGATCGGTGAGCGGCCACGGGAACCGGCCGGTGCGCCCGCCGGCCCACGGATCGAAGGCATCGTCGAGTTGGAAGCCGGAAAGGCCCCCGACGCCGGCGCACGGTCCGTCCTGTACATCATCGCCCGGCCCGCCGGAGCCCAGGGCGGCCCGCCCCTGGCGGTCAAGCGCATCGTCGCCCCTGCCTTTCCGGTGTCCTTTTCGCTGGGTCCCGGGGACGTGATGATTCAGGGAACAGCCTTTGAAGGCCCGCTGAACCTGACGGCGCGGTTGGACCGCGACGGCGACCCCCTCACGCGGGAGCCCGGCGAACCGGCCGGAGCCTACGACGGGAACCCCGTCTCACCCGGCGCGCGGAATGTCGTCGTGAAGCTGCGCTGACCGCGGCGGCTGCCTGCCGTGGCCCCGCGAAGCCTGAATCCAGGCTCTCCGCGACTCACCCCTCTTGGGGAAGCCTCTGGTACTTGCCCTTGTAGAACAGCAGCGGGCGGTCGCCCGCTGCCTCGGCATGGATTATCTCGCCCAGGTAGATGGTGTGGTCGCCGCCGTCATAGCCCTGAGTGACGCTGCATTCGATGTAGCCGATGGTCTGGTCGAGAAGCGGGATGCCGTGGTCGCTCATGTGCCAGGCGGTGTCCTGGAACTTCTCGATTCCTTTGGTGGCGAAGCGGTTGGCCAGTTGCTCCTGGTGCTCACCCAGCAGGTTGACGGCGAACACGCCGGAGTCCTCGAAGCACTCGTAGCAGTTGGCCTTCTTGTCGATGCATACCAGCACCAGCGGCGGGTTCAGGGAGAGGGATGAGAAGGCGTTGGCGGTGATCCCCGTGGGAACTCCGGCCTTGTCCTTGGTGGTCACGATGGTCACTCCTGTGGCGAAGTGTCCCATCACGTGCCGGATCTCGCGCGGGTCCATGGTGCACGGGGTAACAGACGGGGCCGCGCGTTGTCAATCACCGTCAGGGGTTCATGCACACCGGCGCCCGACAGCGGACCGCGGCCGAACAAATAAGGTCGGCGAGGCGTGAAACGGGCGGTTTCAGCCGTCCAGCTCCGGCTTCGGCAGCATCATGTATGGGACGCTGTCGTCGTCGAGGGCCTCCCGTTCCTCGGTGGTGGCGGTGCCGTGGATGGGGCGTTCCTCGGCCTCGCCGGCGTGGATGCGGCGGGCCTCGCCGGCGAAGTGGCGGCCGACGTTCTCGAAGTTGTTCTCGATGTAGTGGTGCACCCGGATCAGCGCTTCCTTGAGCTGCTCCGGCGTGGGCACGGCCTGCGGCTGACGTTGCTTGGACGGGGCCGGCGACTCCTCCTGCTTCGTGTGCACGGCGCAGGCGTGCGGGAGCTTGGTGACCGCGGTGGAGTTGCACACCGGGCAGGCGATCAGACCCTGGGAGAGCTGCTCCTGAAAGTTCTCCGGCCCCGAGAACCACCCCTCGAAGCCGTGGTCGTTGTCGCAGGTGAGATCGTAAATGACCATGTCGTCAAACCGGACCGGGCCGTGCCTCCTGTCTCGAAGGTAAATCCGGCCCTGAGCCGTGTCAAGACAGCAGGAAGTCCGTCACCACCTCGATGAACGTGTCCTGCTCCTCGATCTGCGGCTCGTGCGCCGAGTCGTGGAAGCGGTACGCCGTGGAGCCCGGCACGATGCCGCGCAGCCGCTCGTCCCAGTCGGGCTGGTTGAGGGGGTCGTGGTCACAGGCGATGATGAGCAGCGGCACGGTGACGGTGGACAGTTGCTTCACGAAGGCGTCGATGGTGGAGCCGCGCTCGTACCCTGGGCGCTTCAGGCGGGCCGCGGACAGGGCCTCCCAGGCGCCCGGCGCGATGGAATCGTTGTAGCGGGACTCGACGCACTCCGGGGTGAGCCACTTCTCGTCGTGAAACAGCAGCTTGAGGAGCTTGCGCATGTTCTCCGGGCTCGGGGTGTAGTCCTCCAGGTCTGCCTGGAAGTCGCTCTTGAACACCCCGGCGTTGCCGCAGATGGTCACCATCTTCTTCATCTTCAAGGGCGAAGGTTTCCGCACCGAGCTTCTCAGCAGCGTGCCGCCGCCGGCGGAATTGCCCACGAAGAACGCTTCACCCACGCCCACGACATCCAGCCACTGTGCGAGGTGCGTCAAGCGGAACCCCGAGGGGTCGGAGAAGCTGTAGATCTTGGCGGTGCGGCCATAGCCCAGCATGTCCGGGGCGAGGACGTGGAAAGTCCGCCCGAGCTTCGCCATGGCGGTCCCCCACGTGGCCTCGGCCGAGGCGCCGTACTCCCCGCCGTGAAGCAGCACCAGGTCGGGCCCCTCCCCCGCTTCCAGGTAGTGCGTTTCGATGCCCCCGACCCGAAGTGTCTGGTGATGAATCGCGTCGCTCATGATCCCCTACCACCCCACGGCGTAGCCGTCCCGGCGCGGGTCGGCGGCGGCCATGAGCGTGCCGTTGCGCGGGTCCCTGGCGATGAGCGCCGCGCCGCCGAAGGACCAGGGCTCCACCACCGTCACCGGGTGGCCCTTGGCTGCCAGGCCCTCGACCACCTCCCTGGGGAATCCCTGCTCCAGGCGCAGGCTCTGGGGATAGCCGACGTTGGGCGGCGTACCCGGCACGTGGCTCCAGCGGGGCGCTTCCAGCGCGCACTGGGGATCCATCTTGAGGTCCAGGAAGTTGTGCAGCACCTGCACGTTGGTCTGGGGCTGGTCGTCCGCCCCCGGGGTGCCGCCCACGGCCAGGAACTCGCCGTCGCGGAACACCATGTAGGAGTTGAGGGTGTGCGCGGGGCGCTTGCCCGGTTGCAGGGAATTGGCGCTGTCGGGATCGAGCCGGGCGCTGCACAGGCGGTTGTTCATGACCAGGCCGGTGTCCCCCGCCACCACGCGCGAGCCGAACACCGAGAACACGCTCTCGATGAGCGAGATGACGTTGCCGTGGCCGTCGGCGGCGCACAGGTACGTGGTATCGCTCCCGGTCATGGCACTGGACGACGACACCGGCCCGGCGGAATCGCCGATGTCGGCGCGGCGCGCGTCCGCGTATTCCTTGCTGATGAGGCGCTCCACCTCGGGGTCGCCGAAGCGCGGGTCGTCGAGGTGGCGGATGCGGTCCTCGAAGGCGATCTTCTTGGCCTCCACCATCACGTGGACCAGTTCCGTACGGCTCATCTTCGAGCAGTCGTAGCCCGCCAGCAGGTTCATCATGGTGAGGATCACGAACCCCTGGGACACCGGCGGCTGCTCCAGGATCTGGTAGCCGCGGTAGTCGGTGCTCAAGGGTTCGAGCCACTCGGCGAACTCGCCGTCCAGGTCCCGCTCCTCGAACAGGCCGCCCTGGGCGCGAATGCCGGCGCACAGCCGCGCGGCCACGTCGCCGCGATAAAAACCGTCCCGGCCGTCGCGCACAATGGCTTCCAGCACCGCCGCCAGCTCGGGCTGCCGTAGCATCCGCCCCGGCGTCAGGTCTTCCAAGGGGGCACGGAAATAGCGATGGATGTCGGGACTGGAAGGCGCCCACTCCGCGATGGAACCGGCCAGTGACAGGTACAGGGGAAAACCGTCGCGGGCCAGCGTCAGGGCGTCGGCGCAGACCTCGGCGCGGTCCATGGTGCCGTAGCGGCGGTGCAGTTCCAGCCATCCCTCCACCGCCCCGGGCACGGCGATGCTCAAGGGCCCGGAGGTGGGGATGGCGTCGAGACCGCGGCTCTTGAAGGCGTCGATGGTGGCGTTGCCGGGCGCCGGGCCGCTGGCGTTGAGTGCCCGAACCTTGCCTTCGTCCTTCATGTAGACCAGCGAGAACAGGTCGCCGCCGAGCCCGCAGGCCTCGTGCTTGACCACCGCCAGGACGAACCCGGCGGCGACGGCCGCGTCCACGGCGTTGCCGCCCCGCTGCATCATCTTGAGCCCGGCGACGGACGCCAGCGGATGGCCCGCCGCCACCACGCCGTTTTGCCCCATGACGAGCGTGCGCGCGGCCTTGCCGTAACGAATTTCATGTGTAGCTTGAGACATGAGGACATTCTCCCGAGTTTTCGGATCCCGCCATGCGGAGCGTGATCAGATGTGCAGGATCCGGGCGGCGTTGCCTCCGAGGATCCGTTCCCTGGGCTCCGGCGCGAGACCCAGGTCGTCGATGGCCTTGAGGCTGTTGCGGATGAAGCCGCAGCCGTCGTCCGGCCCGTAGGGATAGTTGGTGCCGAACACCAATTGCTCGGGGCCGAAGAAGTCCATGACGCACCTGAGGGTGTTGGCCGGATGGTCCGCGGTGTCCACGAAGAAGCGCCGGAACGAGTCCAGCGGATTCTCCTGAAGGCCGTAGCGTTGGCGCATCTCGTCGGTGCGGCCGGTGTAGATGTTGATGGCGCGCTGCCCGAAGAAGGCCAGCACCCCGCCCACGTCCGCCACGACGAACGGCAGGGTCGGAAACCTCTCGATGACCCGGCCGTACACCAGACGTGTCATGGCCACCGTGCTGTCGAAGGCCCAGCCGTAGATGAGGATCGGCATGATGTCGAGGCCCACGGCCTCGGTGGCGAGAGGCGCGGTGGGATGGAGGTAGACTGGCAGCTCGTACTCCGCGAGCTTCTCGTACAGGGGGAAAAAGACCTCGTCGTCCAGGGGTCGGCCGTTGAGGTTGGTGAAGCACCCGAACCCGCGCAGGCCCAACTCCTGGACCGCCCGCTCAAGCTCCTGCAGCGATGCCTCGATGGACGCGGTGGGCAGCGTCGCCAGGCCGACGAAGCGGTCCGGATGGCGGTTGCACATTTCCGCCAGCTCGTCGTTGGCCACCCGCGCCAGCGCCACCGCGTCGTCCGGGTCGTAGCGGTCGGCGCCGGGAGCGGGGATACTCACCACCTGCACGTCCACGCCCTGACGGTCCATGTGCTCCAGCCGCTGCTCGACGTTACGGCCCTTGAAGATGGCGGTGTTGATGCGGCACTTGAGGTTCTTGTCGTAAAGGTATGCCATGCCGCTGTAAGGGTCCGGCTCCTCCAGCACGACGGCGCCGTCCCGATCGCGCATCGCCTCCATGTAATGTTCGGGGAAGATGTGGCTTTGGAAGTCGATGATCATGGCGCGCATCCAGAGTCCTGCGTTCAGAGTCCCCGCACCAGGCGCGGGAACCCGTCGGGTACCTGCGGCTCGGATTTGACCGTCCTGGAACCCACCGAGCTGCCGCAGCGCTGGCAACTGTAGTCGTAGAGGTCGCCGTCGGGCAGCACCAGCAGCAGGCGCTCGCGCACGGGCATGGCCTGACCGCACTTGCTGCAGTAGAGCAACGACGCCGACAACTGTTCGAAGCTCTTCTCCATGCAACCTCGCGCCTCTGCCTCCGAAAGGAGACGCGGGACGCTACACTAGTCGCCTTCCGCCTCCGCCTTGGCTTCAGCCTGGACCTTCTCCATGAGGTGCGCCGGCAGCTCGTCGTAGTGCGAGAACTCCGACTGGAACTCGCCGCGTCCGCTGGTCATGGAACGCAGGTCCGAGGCGTAGCGCAGCACTTCGGACATGGGCACCTGCGCCTTGATGATCTGGCTGTGCCCCTTGGCGTCCACGCCGAGGACCTTGCCGCGGCGGCTGTTGAGGTCCCCGATCACGTCGCCCATGCACTCGTCGGGCACCGACACCTCCATGGACATGACCGGTTCCAGTATCACCGGCTTGGCGGCCTCCATGGCGTTCTTGAAGCCCATCGACGCCGCGATCTTGAAGGCCATGTCGGACGAGTCCACGGAATGGAACGATCCGTCGTAGAGGGTCGCGCGCACGTCCATGATGGGGAATCCGGCCACGTAGCCGCCCGACATGGTCTCGACGATGCCCTTCTCCACCGCGGGGATGTAGTTCCGCGGGATGGCGCCGCCGACGATCTTGTCGACGAACTCGAAGCCCTTGCCGCGCGGCAGCGGCTCGATCTTGAGCCACGTATCGCCGTACTGGCCGCGGCCGCCGGACTGTTTCTTGTATTTTCCCTGAGCGCTGGCGCTGGCGCGGATGGTTTCCCGGTAGGGCACCTTGGGCGCCTTCAATTCCACTTCGGCGCCGTACTTGCGCTTGAGCTTGTCCACCACCACTTCAATGTGGAGCTGGCCCGTGCCCGACAGGATGAACTCGCGCGTCTGCTCGTCGCGGTGCATGGTGATGGAGGGGTCCTCCTCCATCATGCGCTGGAGCGCCTGCGGCACCTTGTCCTCGTCGGCCCGGGTCTTGGGCGAGAGGGCAAAGGAGATGGACGGGTTGAAATGCATCGGCCTGGGGTACTCGATGGGCGCGGACTCGTCGCACAAGGTGTCGCCGGAGGCCACGTCCTTGAGCTTGGCCGCGGCGACGATCTCGCCCACGCCCGCCTCCGGAACCTCCTCCTGTTTGCCCCCCTCGGGTCGGAATATGTGGGTGATCCGCTCCTTGGCGTCCTTGCCCGGGTTGTACACCGTGCTGTCGGCCTTGAGCGTTCCCGAGAGCACGCGCATGATGGACAGCCGGCCCGCGAAAGGGTCCACGATGGTCTTGAAGACGAACGCCGAGAACGGGGGGTCGGCGCTCTTGCCGCGCGCATCCTCCTCTCCCGTCACCGGATTCCTGCCATTGGCGGCAGCCTCCTCCAGCGGCGACGGAAGCCATGCGACGATGCCGTCCAACAGCGCCGCGACGCCCATGCCCCGGGTCGCGGAACCGTACAGCACCGGGAACAAGGTCCCCGCCATGACGCCGGCGCGCAGTCCTTCGGAGATCTCCTCCGAGGTCAGCTCCTGCCCTTCCAGGTACTTCTCCAGCAGCTCGTCCTGGGTCTCGGCCACGTTCTCCATCAGGTTGACGCGCATCTCCTCGGCGCGTTCCCGAAGCTCCGCGGGGACGTCTTCCTCGGTTTCCCTGCCGTCCCCCTCCTTGCACACCGCCTTCATGCGGATCAGGTCCACGACCCCCCGGAAACCTTCCCCGTGGCCGATGGGAACCTGCACGTGGATCGCCTTGCCTCCCAACTCCCCGGCGATGGCGTCCACCGCCTCCACCGGGTCCGCCTCCTCGCGGTCCATGCGGTTGACGAAGAACATCCGGGGAAGGCCCCGCTCCGCGGCGTAGCCCCAGAGCCGCTCCGCTTCCACCCGCAGGCCGGCGCCGGCATGGAGGACGAAGACCGCGCCGCCGCAGGCGGGCAACGAATGGACCGTCTCCGGAAGAAAGGTGGCGAAACCCGGCGTGTCCACCAGGACGCACGTGGTCTTCTGCCACTCCAGGGAGTGAAACGCGGTGGAAATGGAAACCTGCCTCTGGATCTCCTCGGGTTCGTAGTCGAAAGCGGAGCTGCCGTCCTCTACCCGCCCCAGGCGGTTCGTGCTGCCGGCGGCGAAAAGCAACGCCTCGCCCAGGGAGGTCTTGCCAGCCCCCCGGTGTCCCAGCAATCCGACGTTGCGTAACCGGCCAGCTTCAATTGCCATGTATCGTCCTCCCTTGAACCATCGATCAGGGTCTGCGCTTGCGCTGCGACGGAGTCGCGTTCTTTTCGTAAATAAGACGTAACCCTTCCAAGGTCAAGAATTCGTCCACGTCCTCGATCACCGTCGATTCGCGGGCGATGAGCGACGCGACCCCGCCCGTGGCCACCACCTTCGCCTTGATGCGGTTCTCCCGCTCGATGCGCTGGACGATGCCGTCCACTAGGCCGACGTAGCCGTAGTAGATGCCCGACTGGATGGAGTGCACCGTGGACTTGCCGATGACGGAGCCCGGGCGCAGCACTTCCACCCGGGGCAGTTTCGATGCCCGCTGGAACAATGCCTCCACGGCGATGACCAGGCCCGGCGCGATCAGTCCTCCGAGATACTCGCCGTCGTCGGAGACGCAGTCGAAGGTGGTGGCGGTGCCGAAATCGATGACCACGCAGGCGGCGCCGAAGCGCTCGTAGGCGGCGACGCCGTTGGCGATGCGGTCGGCGCCGACGTCCTGCGGGCTGTCGTAGAGAATCGGCATGCCGGTCTTGAGGCCCGGCCCCACGAGCAGCGGCTTGACGCCGAAGAACTTCCGCCCCAACTCGTCGATCATGCCCACCATGGGCGGCACCACGCAGGAGACGATGATAGCGTCGATGTCGCCGGCGCCGATCCCCTGGGCCGCCGCCAGCGGCGCGATCAGGGCGCCGTACTCGTCCACCGTGCGTTGCGGCTCCGTCAGCAGGCGCCAGTGGGTCACCAGCTCCCGGTCGCGGTACACACCCAGCACCGTGTTGCTGTTCCCGATGTCCACGGCCAGCAGCATCTAGTACCCTTCCGCTCCATCCAGCAGGACCACGTCCCCGCTCACCACGCGCTCGGTCCGGCCGCCCTCGCAATCCAGCACCAGGAAGCCGCTTCCGTCCAATTCCCGGACCCGTCCGGCGCGCTCGCCGTCCGGCGTGTGCGCGCGCACCCGGCGCCCTTCCATGCGCGCGTAGCCGTTCCAGCAGCGCGCGATGGGCACGAAGCCCTGCTCCTCGAACTCGATGTAGCGGTTCTCCATGTGCCGCACCAGGGAACGGGTCACGCGCACCCGATCCACCGCGGCGCCGGCCTCCTCCATCACCGAGGTGGCGCGCTCGCGGATTTCCCGCGGCATGAGCGCCCGCGGGTAGTTCAGGTTCACGCCGATGCCGACGATCACGAAGAGCGTGCGTTCGGACTCGCACGCCAGCTCGCTCAGGACCCCCGCCACCTTGAGTCCTCCCAGCAGGATGTCGTTGGGCCACTTGATCCGGGGCGCGCGGGGAACGTGTTCCTTCAGGGTGTCCGCCAGCGCCACCGCGGTCAGCAGCGTGATCTTCGCCGATTCGGCGGGAGCGAGCCGCGGGCGCAGGATGAACGAGATGTAGAGGTTGACACCCGGCGGCGAAACCCACCGCCGGCCCATCCTCCCCTGCCCCCGGGTCTGCGCCTCCGCGATGACGACGGCGCCCTCGGGCTCGCCGGCCTCGGCCAGCGCGTGGGCGGTGCGGTTGGTGGAGGCCAACTCCGGGTGCACGTCGACGCGGCGCCCGAGGCGCCGGGTGCCCAACCCGCGCAGGATCGCGGCCGCGGTCAATTCCCCGCTCACTGTGCCTGAAGCTCCCGTATCCTTTCCAGGCTGCGGTTCAGTGCCTCGATCTTCTCCTCCATCTCGCGCGCCTTCTCGCGCTCCCGCTCCACCACGTCCGGCCGGGCCTTGGCCGTGAAATTCTCGTTGGCGAGCTTGTTGTGCACGCGCCCGATCTCGGTTTCGAGCTTTTCCAGGGAGCGGTGCAGGCGACTGCTTTCCTCCTCCAGGTCCACGGCCCCGTCCAGGGGTACGTAGACCTGGGTGGTCTCGACGATGGCCGTGGCCATCCGCTGGGGCCGCACGCCTTGGGCAAGGTACTCCGGCGGCTCCGTCCGCGCCAGCGCGCACAACAGCGGTTCATGAGCGCGCACGAGGGCCAGGCGTTCCTCGGAGTCGGAGAGCATGACCCGGACCTTCCTGGAGGGCGGCACGTTCATCTCGGTGCGGAGGTTCCGCACCGCGCGGATGATGCCGCTGAGAAACGCCACCTCTTCCTCCGCGTCCGCATCCACGGGAAACTCCTCGGCCGTCGGGTAGGGCTGGACCATGATGTCGCCGTTCCGAGCCGACGAGGCGTCCCGGGCGGTGACCGCGCCCCACAGTTCCTCGGTCACGAACGGCATCAAGGGGTGGAGCATCAGCAGGATGTTCCGGAGAACGGCGTGCAGCACTCGCTGGGTGGTGCCGGAACCGTCCGCGCCGTTGAGGCGGAGCTTGCTCATCTCGATGTACCAGTCGCAGAACTCGTGCCACGTGAACTGGTAGAGATGGTGTGCGAAGTCGTTGAAACGGTACGTGCGAATGGCTTCGCGGGCGCGCTCGACGGTGGCCCTGAGGCGCGACAGGATCCAGCGGTCGGCCAGGTCGAGATCGGCCCCGGCGAGATCGGCCGGCGCGCGGCGGGGTTCGGCGAGCACGTCGTCGTCGAGGTTCATGAGCGTGAAGCGCGCGGCGTTCCACAGCTTGTTGACGAAGTGCTGGTAGCCCGCGATGCGGTCCTCCGCGAGCTTCACGTCCCGCCCCATGGCGGTCATGGCCACCAGGGTGAAGCGGAACGGATCGGCGCCGTAGCGGTTCACCATGATGAGCGGGTCGATGACGTTGCCCTTGGACTTGGACATCTTCTGTCCTTCCTGGTCCCGCACCAGGGCGTGGATGTAGACGTCCCGGAACGGCACCTCGTCCATGAACCTGAGCCCCATCATCATCATCCGCGCGACCCAGAAGAACAGGATGTCGAACCCCGTCACCAGCGTGGAAGTGGGATAGTGGGCCTTGAGATCCGCGGTCCCGTCGGGCCAGCCCAGGGTCGAGAACGGCCACAGGGCGGAGGAGAACCAGGTGTCCAGGACGTCGGGGTCCTGCACGAACCGGTTGCCGCCGCAGGTGTCGCACCGCTCCGGCGCGCTCCTCCCCACCACCGGGACGCACCCGGGCGGGACCCGCTCGACGCCGGCGTCCAGGGACTCGTTGCAGCCGGCGCAATACCAGGCCGGTATCTGGTGTCCCCACCAGATCTGCCGCGACACGCACCAGTCCTTGATGTTCTCCATCCACGCGAAATACGAGTTCTTCCACGCTTCCGGGATGATGCGGGTGCGGCCGTCACGCACCGCCTCCATGGCGGGGTCGGCCAACGGCTTGATCTTCACGAACCACTGCGGGGTCAGATAGGGTTCGATGACCGTCTGGCAACGGTAGCACTTGCCCACCGCGTGGCGGTACGGCTGGACCTCGGCCAGCAGTCCCTGCTCCTCCAGCTCGCGCACGACGCGCTCCCGCGCCGCCAGGCGGTCCTGGCCACGGTAAGGGCCGGCCCAGGCCGGCGCCTCGCCGTCCTCGCCGGCGAAGGCCTCGGGCCGGATCGCGGCATCGTCGTCAAAGATATTGATAACTTCAAGACCGTTTCTCAGGCCGATCTCGAAGTCGTTGAAGTCGTGCCCGGGAGTGATCTTCACCGCGCCGGTGCCGAACTCCGGATCCACGAAATCGTCGGCCACCACAGGGATCTCGCGGCCCACGATGGGCAGCCGCGCGCGCCGGCCGATATGGCCCGAGTGCCGCGCGTCCTCCGGATGGACCGCGACCCCCGTATCGCCGAGCATGGTCTCGGGGCGCGTTGTCGCGACCACCACCTCGCCTCCCTCCACCAGCGGATAGCGGACGTGCCACAGGTGGCCGTCCACCTCCTCGTGCACCACCTCGATGTCGGCCAGCGCCGTCTTGCAGCGCGGGCACCAGTTGATGAGCCGTTCCGCGCGGTAGAGCAGCCCCTCCTCCCAGAGGCGGACGAAGGCTTCGCGCACCGCCCGGGAGAGGCCCTCGTCCATGGTGAAGCGCTCGCGGCTCCAGTCGCAGGAGACCCCCAGGGCGCGCAATTGCCGCAGGATGGTGTGGCCGGTCTCCTCGCGCCAGCTCCAGACCTTCTCGATGAACGCCTCCCGGCCCAGCTCATTCCGATCCCGGCCCTCGGCGGCAAGCTGGCGCTCCACCACGTTCTGGGTGGCGATGCCCGCGTGATCCGTTCCGGGCACCCACAGCACGTCGTGGCCGTCCATGCGCCGGAAGCGGCACAGCACGTCCTGGAGGGTGTTGTTCAGCGCATGCCCCATGTGGAGGGAGCCGGTGACGTTGGGCGGCGGAATCACCATGGAGAAAGACGGCGCGCCGGAGCCGGCCGGCGCGAAGTGGTCGGCTCCCTCCCAGCGGGCGTACCACTCGCCCTCCACTTCCAGATGACTGTACGACTTGGCGATTTCTCGTGGCATGCGACTCCTATCTGTGCTCTGTTTTCCGCGCTGTGCCGCCCCGCATTCGCGGGACGCGGGCAGGAGCGGGTTTGAAACCCGCCCCTACGTGTTACCGGAGGGCTTTTCGGAGCCCGGTTCCTCCACGACCTCCGTCAACTCGATGATCTCGCCGTCCGCGGGATCGGATCCCGGGACGTCGTCTGCCGGCGGCTCCTCCGTCGCCGGCCGCCGCGTTCCCAATGGCGACGTATTTTCCAGCAACGACCGCATTGCGGCTTCAAGGGCGGGGCCTTCCAATGGCTTGGCCACGGCCGCGGTCAGCCGGGCCGGCTTGAGCGAAGGCGGCGATCCCTGGTGAAGCCATACGCTGGGAATCTTGAGACGCTGAAGCGACCGCAGCAGCTCGCCGGCGACGCGGCCATCCTCGACGCTCTCGCGGTCGACGATGACGAGGTCGTGACCCTCGAGATCCGCCGGGACGGACCAACCCTCCCGCACCACGGTCTGATGCTCCGGAAACAGAAACTGGCGCAGGGCCTCGCGCAGGATCGGATGGCTCTCGATGATGAGGATGCTGGCCATTTCACCGACGTTTCATGGTAGCAGACAATATTCGGTCCTACGAACTTGACAAGGCCGGAGCCACTGATACATATAGAATCTTTCCCCGGCGTGCGAAAGTGGCGGAATTTGGTAGACGCGCAGGATTCAGGATCCTGTGGGAGCAATCCCGTGGGGGTTCAATTCCCCCCTTTCGCACCACCATCCCCAGGAAACGGAGTCCCCTCTGCCACAGCAAGACCATGAGAGTGACCTTCAGGTTTTTCTGACGGATATCGCTGAAGAATCCCTGGAAACCCGCGACTCGGTGGACCCCTACGGCTTTGTCGCCGACCAGTTGGCGCTGGTGGAGCAAAGGCTGGCGGAGTGCACCCGTTCGAAGGAGCCGGAGCTGACCCGGATCGCCTCCCACCTGATCGGGGGCGGCGGCAAACGCATCCGGCCCGTCATCACCCTCCTTGCCTTCAAGGCGTTCCACGGCCGGCGTGTGGACGACGCCGTGGACATCGCCACGGCCATGGAGTTGATCCATGCGGCGACCCTGCTGCACGACGACATCATCGACGGCGCGGAGTTCAGGCGCGGCAAGGAATCGGCCTTCAAGCGTTACGGCCTCACGCGCACGCTCGTGACCGGGGATTTCCTGTTCATCAAGGCGTTCGAGTTCGCCGGCAAGTTCGATGAGCAGGTGGTGCAGTGGACCGCGGACGCGTGCACGAGCCTGACCGAGGGCGAGATCCTGCAGGGCTCCTTCAACCGCAGCCGCACGGTCACCGCGCACGACTATCTCGAGATCGTCGAGCGCAAGACCGCCTCGCTCTTTCAGACGGGCGCCAGGCTCGGGGCCTACATCGCGGACGCGCCGTGCCAACAGGTCGAGGTGGCCGCGAGCTTCGGGCTCAACCTGGGCATCGCCTTCCAGATGATGGACGACGTCCTCGACGTCGTGGGCCGGCGCGACCTGTTGGGCAAATCCACCGGCATGGACCTGCGCGACGGCAACCCGTCGCTGCCCATCGTGCTCTCCCTTCTCGACGGACACAAGGCCGTCACCCAGGTGTTCCAGTCGCGGGAGCCCACGGAAAACGACATCCAGCGCGCTCTCGACGCCATGGGCAACGGCAGCGTCATCGAGCGTGCGCGGGATTTCGCCCGCAAGTACGCGCTCAAGGCGTGCCGCGAGGTCGACCGGTTGCCGGACTCGGTGGAGCGGGACGCCCTCAAGGGGCTGGCGCACCTGCTCACGGACCGCGATCGTTAATGCCCGCGCGCGCCCGGCTTGCCTCCCGCGATACCCAGGTCCGGAACATCTTCGATCGCATCGCCGGACGCTACGACCTGCTCAACCGGATCATCAGCTTCCGGCTCGATTCGCTGTGGCGCCGCAAGCTCATCCGCGTCCTGGGCCTGGCCGGCCGCCCGGCATCGGTCCTGGACATGGGCACGGGCACGGGAGCGCTGGCCCTGGACGCCTGCCGGGTGCTCGCGCCCGGGGCGCGGGTGGTCGGCGTCGATTTCTCGCGGGCCATGCTCCGGCGCGCCCGCGAGCAGGCCGTGCGGACGGGTGCGGCATCCCGGGTCGACTACGTGCTGGCGCACGCGCTCGCCGCGCCGGTGCGAAGCGCGGCGTTCGACGCGGTCATGAGCGCTTTCGTCCTGCGCAACGTGGGCGACCTGGAGTCGTTTTTCCGCGAGTCGTACCGCGTGCTCAAGCCCGGCGGACAGGTGGCGTCGCTGGACATGTTTCCGCCGCCCCATGGGCTTTTCGCGCACCTCTACTGGCTCTATTTCGGGAAGCTCATGCCGCGCATCGGCGCCATGGTGAGCGGCGACCCCACGGCCTACCGTTACCTGTCGGATTCCGTGCGGTCGTTCGTGTCGCCGGAGACGGTGGCGGAGACGCTTGTCTCGGCCGGCTTCGCGGAGACCCGCATCCGCCGGTACCTGCTGGGAGCGGTCTGTCTTCACGTCGCCACCAAGCCCGGGGGAAGCCCGAGGGAGGAAGCAACCGAGCCATGAACCCATACGGCGCGGCGTTCGTGATGTTTCTCTACCAGGTGGCCGTGGGCGGGCTGGTGGGCTTGTCGGCGACGCCCTTCAACGACCTGGAGCGAGGCTTCTACAAGTCCACCGCCGGCGTGCTCGTGGTCGCCGCGGTGCTGGCACTGTGGGGGCAGATCGACATCCTCCCCGAAGAGAGCGGGGTTCGCGCTGTCCTGGGAGTGCTCCTCCTGGCGGTCTTCACCCTCTTTCTGCTCCTGTACTTCGTGTCGCTGTGGGGGGAGCGGGGCTTTCTGCGGGCTCGTTTCTTTTCCACCGCCATCCTGACCGGGCTCGCGGGCCTGATGGTGGCGTCCTACGGCTTCTCCGGCCCTTCCCTGGGTCCGGTCGAAGCGGTGTTTCTGCCGCTGAGCTTTGTCGTATCGGCCTTGCTGCTGGGCGCCGTGACGGTGGGCATGCTGATCGGCCACTGGTACCTGATCGAAACGGGTCAGAGCCTCGATCCGTTCTTCCGCGTGTTCCGTTTCTTCGTCGTCATGCTGGTCATTCAGACCGGCTTGGAGATGATCGGGACGGCCCTCCTCTACCTGTTTGGAACCGCCGCCACCGAGGCGACCGTGGAACGGCTCTTCAGCCACCACCTGGTCCTGCTGTCATCGCGCTTCCTGGTGGCGCAGGCCGCGCCGCTGGCGCTTTCCTGGATGATCTGGAAGACCCTGACGGACTTCAAGAACACCATGGCGGCGACGGGGCTGTTCTACATCGCCCTGCTGGGGGTATTCGTGGGAGAACTTCTGTCGAGCCACATCCTCGTCCTCGCGGGCGGGACGGCGCCCTAGGGACGAAGTTCTAGTTTGGTGTCGTGTCCGTCGTGTCCTGTTCTTCAGGCGCCGGCGCCTTGATCTCGCGTTCCGGCCGCGGATAGGTCTTGATCCTGGTGACCCGCAGCCCGTGTCCGGTCCAGCCGAGGTCGTAACCCACGACCATGCCTTCCCTGAGACCCTTGGGGGAGGTCACCGGGCCGGACATGCGCACCATCTGATAGGAAAACCTCACATCCCGGCCGCTGGCGGTACGTACCACGCCGTTGTTCTTGCGGTGGGAGAGGCGCCGGATGATCCCATGATAGTAGAAATCCGGCCGTTCTTCGTCCGTCGCGTCTTCGTGGACCACACCCTCCAGGCCGTCCTCGGCATCGTCTTCGCCCATGGCGGACCCTCCTTGCTCTCCTCCATCGTATCCTTACGGGTGTCGGACTGCAATGCGTCGGGCGACAAACGCGTCAGCCATGCCCTCGACCGGCCGACATAAACGTCGAATCCCATAACCTGTTGAATATAAAAGATATTTCTATGTACCACCGGTTTGGGTCGACAATTTTGTCGACCCACGTCCGGAAAGAATCGTCGCAAATTCGCCTACTTACCGATGGCACGAAAAGTGCGTTAGGTACTGCCATAGGCGACCCAAGGCGATGGCCGACCCTGAAACGCTGTTGCGCACGGGTTCTCGAGGCGTGTTGTTGATAGCTTGTTGATAAGTTTATTGACAAGTAGTCTCCAATTGAATAATATAGGGGCCATATGTTATCCACGGATACGAAACCATCGGAACGACATATTCTAGCTGACGTATTCTCCCAGCCCGACGCCCGGGAATTGGCGGATATCGCCGAGGAATTCTCCCTCGGCGAGCCTTTCTCCGCCGCGGGACTCCATCGTGAATCCGCCGAGGCCTTCTTCATTCTCGAAACCAAGCGAGGCAAGTTTCTCGTCTCCATCGAAGGATTCAAGAGCGAGAACGAGGTCAAGCATGACATCGAGCTCCTCCTGTTCCTGCGGCGCCATGGCTTCCAGTGCCTGCAGCCCCTGAAGAGCCGGGGCGGGCAGCACTACCTTCAGGCCGACGGCCGGTTCATTTCGGCCAGCCGCAACATCGATGGGGCCGAGGTACCCGTGGCGGATCTCACACGGGGACAGATTTCCGCCGCTGGACGCGTGCTCGCCGACCTTCATCTGATCGGCAGAGGGTACAAGAAGGGCGTGGAGAACCGCTTCTCCTTCCCGAGGGTCGCGGCGTTGTACCAGGACGTGCGCAAGATCCTGCCCGCGCACCTCAAGACCATCGTGCGGGTGCTGGATGACGAGGTCAACTACCTTGAATCCTATCTCGACAACAACCTCCCCAAGGGCATCATCCACGGCAATCTGTCCTGGGAGAGCATGAAGTTCAAGGGCTCGCGCCTGGTCGGGATCATGGACTTCGACAAGGCGTGCCGCGGGAAATTCATCTGCGACCTTGCCACGACCGTCAATGCCGTGTGCTACCACGAAGGACGTTACCGGCTGGACCGGTTCGAGGAACTGATCATGGGCTACGAAGGGCTGCGCCCCCTGTCGCTGCCCGAGTGGGACTCGTTCCCCAACGAGTTGCGGTTCTCGGCCCTGCGCACCGCCGTCACCAGCCTGCACGATTTCTACCTGCGGGATAACGGGGAGCGGCAGCGGCTCCAGAAGACCTTTCGCGATTTCTTCGAGCGGTTGCTGATTCTCAGGCGGGAAAAGGACGGGGGCATGGAAGACCTGCTGCTGTCCATGGCAACCGGTTACGACTACCGGAAGTACCAGAAGTCCAAGCCTTCCCGCTGAGGTATCCGCGGTCAGTTCCGCGACTCCGCCGAGCGCATCGCCGCGGACGACCTGAAAAGAGCAAAGCCGGCCAGCGCGAGGCCGGCCAGAAAGAGTATCAGGCCCCCGGTCAGCACGACGTAGAAGAAGTCCATCTTCACCCTGGCGGCGTCGTACTGCTCCCTCTCCTCATGGATGCGACCGAGGGTCTCCCTGTTTTCCCGCGGCGTCCGTCTGCCAAACCCGCCGTCCGCTCCGAAATCGGCTCCAGCCGCCACTACCGCCCGGTAGTGGTTCACCTGCACGGAACCGACGATCCAGTTGCCGGCTCCCAACAGCACGAGCACCACACCGGTCACGAAACCGGGCTTCAGGTACAGGTCCTTGAGACTCATGGCGCATCGGACGGTACCGAAGCCGCAAGGGAAGTGCAAGAGAACGATGAAATGTTACGTGATCGGTGACGTGCACGGATGCGTGGACGAACTGTCGGCCCTCGTCGCGAGCCTTCCCCTTGAAAGGGACGACACCCTCGTCTTCCTGGGCGACTACATCGACCGCGGCCCCGACTCGAAAGGGGTCGTCGACTATCTCACCGAGTTGAGCCGGCACGGCGAGCAGAAGACCGTGTTCCTGCGCGGCAACCATGAAGACATGATGCTGTCGTACATGGACTTGTCGGGCCGCCACGGCGACGCCTTTCTCCTGAACGGCGGACTGGCCACCCTCGCCAGCTATGGCGTGAGGGCCCCGGCCGGCTCACCGACCGCGGAGGACGGCCGGCGTCTTCTGGCCGCACTGCCGCCGGAGCACGTCGAGTTCTTCATGCGGCTCGAGCCGTGGTACTTCGTCGACGGTTTCCTGTGCGTGCACGCGGGCATCAACCCGCGGCGCACGTGGGACGAGCAGGTGGGCGAGGAACTCATCTGGATACGGCACGAGTTCATCATGAACCCGCATCCCTTGTCCCACACCGTCCTCTTCGGCCACACGCCGATGCAGGAAGTCTTCTTCGACCTGCCCTACAAGATCGGCCTCGACACCGGCCTCGTCTACGGCAACGCCCTGAGCTGCCTGGAGATCACCCGCCGGACGCTCTACCAGATCCGCCACGGCAGCCGCGCGGTACGGGTGACCGACGTGGCCGGTCGCTGGGAGCATCAATCGGGCTGATGCCTTGAAACCCTGATTCCTGACCGCCGGTGGGAGCCCGCCCGAGTGCGCTGCATTTCGCACCCCGACCCGCCATCACGCCCTCGCACCGGTTACGGGTGCACCGACTCCAGGAACCACTCCGTCGGGATCTCCCGCCCTACCCCCTTGGCCCTGGCGTCCGCGTAGACCGCGCCGCCCACGGCCGCGAACTGCAGCCCCAGGCCGATGGTGTTGATGAAACAGGTGGACTCGTCCGGGCTCGTGCGACCCGCCACTCTTCCGGACACCACGTCCTTGAGCTCCGGCGCGTCGACCCAGGGCGGTTCCTTGGGCCGTTCCACCGCGTCCTTGTCCGCCGCGTTGAGGAACTCCAGCGGGTCGTGGGCCACTACCCTTTCATCGCCCATGCCGGCGATGTAGTTCTCCGGGGCCGCCTTGCGCGTGTGCAGGACCACGCGGTCTGCGCGCGCCACGGTTTCGTCGCCCAATTCCGACGGCTTGACGCAGGTGAAATGGAGGCCGGGCCGCACCCATTCCGGCGGAATCACCCGCGTAATCGCGTTGGTGGCCGCCACCAGCACCTCGGACTGCGCCGCCACCACCGCGGCGTCCGCGCACGGTTCCACCGGAACCCCGGCCTTGGCCGCCATTTCCGCGCAGAACGATTCGCGGTTCGCCTGGGTCGGGCTGAACACCAGCACCTTCTCGAACGAACGCACCTTGCAGAAAGCCTCCACGTGGGCGCGGGCCTGCCAGCCGGAGCCGAGCATCCCGAGACAGGTGACGTTCTCTTGCGCCATGTACCGGGCCGCCACCGCGCTGGAAGCCGCCACGCGGTAGGCCTGGATCACCCCGTCCGGAAAGATGGCCAGAGGCTCGCCGGTCTCGGCCGAGAACAGCAGCACGAGCCCGACCCACTTGCCCCCCGGCGCCTTGGGAATCTTGTCCTTGACGATGCGATCGCCGCGGTCCTCCCAGCGGATCACGTCGGAGTTGAGCCGCAGGGCCACCACCTTGGGATCGAACAGCCCCGCCTCCATGGACTTGAAGGCGTACACGCCCGCGGTCTCGGGAAAGGGTAGGTAGAGGTCCGTGCGCGGGCGGTTGACGGCATGGCCGTCGGCGAGCTGCTGGTAGGCCTTGTTCAGCACTTCGATGCAGGAGTCCATCGACAACAGCGTCTCGATCTCGTCGTTGTTGAGAATCAACATCTCACGATCCTTTCCGTACAGACGGAGCGTGCCTTCGCCCACGTGTCGTGATGGCGGGTGAGGGCCACGGGGGATGTTGGGTCCGCCCTCCAGCCCCCGTGGCCCTCACCCGCCATCACCGATTCGACTACCTGGACAGGCTCCCTACTAATCCCGTATGTCCTGCAGCAGCCACTCCGTAGGGATCTCCTTGCCGAGTCCCCGTTCCCTGGCCAGCTCGTAGACCTTGCCGGCCACCGAATAGAACTGGGCTCCCTGGACATTGCCCCGTTCCGAATACGTGATCTGGTCCGCCGAGGTGCGCCCCGGGTGCCGCCCCGCCACAAGGTCCGCGAGCATCACGTTCTTGTCGCCGCCCTGCACCCCGTGGGCGCGGCGGCGCTTGCGCTTCATCTTGAAACCGGCGTCGTGTTCGGGCCGCGCCGCATAGGTGATGTACTCGTCCGGCAGCTCGAACTCATCCAGGCCCCAGGGCGCCGGCGCGGTGCCCAGCCGCAACGAGACCTCGATGCGCTCGAAGGTCTCGGCGTCCGGCCGGCCGCCGATGGAGGTGATGTGAGTGCCCGGCTCCACCATCGCCCCGGTAATGATGTCCACGGCCGAATCGGTGCAGCCTGCAATGATGTCGGCCCCCTTGTACAGCGCGTCCGGATCGCTCAGGGGCACGGCCTCGACGTCGAACTGCTCGGTCATTTCCCGCGCATACGCCTCCCGGTTCGCCTTGGTGGGACTGTAGACCTGCACCCGCTCGATGCGCCGCACCTTCATAAACGCTTCCAGGTGCGAGCGCGCCATGCCGCCCGAGCCCACCATGCCCACCACCGCGGCGTCCTCGCGCGCCATGTACTTCGCGCCGATGCCGGAGTCGGCGCCCACGCGCATGTGTTGCAGGTGGCCGTCGTTCAGCAGCGCCAGTGGCTCGCCGTTCTCGATGCTCGTGAGCAGGATCAGGCCGCAGAAGCGGCCCGGCCGGACACAGTACTTCTCCTGCGTGACGGCGCCATTGTACTCCTGCTCGTAGATGATGTCCGACTTCATGCGGATGGCGAAGTAGCCGGACGTGGAGCCGCCCTCCATGGTGCCCCACTGGTACATCTTCTCGGGGTCCGAGGTGGGCACCTGCAGGTCGATACGCGGACGGCAGACGGCCTCCTTGTCCACCAGTTCGACGTAGGCCTTCTCGAGGGCCGCCATGGTGACGTCCATGGTGAGCACCTGCTTCACGTCGTCGTTGTTCAGGATCAGGGTCATGACCGCATCCTTTCCGATCCCGGCACTAGAGCGGCTCGCGCCATTCGGCGCCGTCGATGGGCAGCTCGATGCCCAGGCCGCGTTCGCGCGCCAACTGGTACAGCTTGCCGCCGATGGCCACGTCCGAGATCCCCACCCCGCCGGTGTTCTTGAACAGGGTGATCTGGCTATCGTCCGTGCGCCCCGGCTTGACGCCGTTCAGGATCTCGCCCGCTTCGACGATTTTGTCCCAGGAGATGATGCCCTTTTCGAGCCGCTCCATGAAGTCGCCGGGCTGGTCCACCTCGATGGTCTGGCGGGAGTTGACGCCGATGACGTCCGCGCGCCGCATGCTTTCGTCGTCCAGTTCCTGGCGCATCTTGGGGACGAAACCGCCGCGCATCAGGCCGATGTTGCTGAGCACGATGGAGGTCAGGTGAACGCCGGGCTCCAGCCAGCGGCCGTCCAGCACCGGGACGTTGGAACTGGTGGCGGCGATGACCATGTCGACGTCCTTGACCGCCTCCCGGGCGCTGTCCACCGGGCGGATCTCCAGTCCCGTGAGGTCGCCCATCTCATCGGCGAATTCCTTGCGGTGCTCCGGGTTAGGGCTGAACACCTTGACGCTGCTGATGTTGCGTATTTCGCGCAACGCGAGCAGGTGGTACTTGGCCTGATTCTGCGATCCCAGCATGCCGATGGTGCCGGCGTCCTTGCGCGCCAGAAGGTCCGTGCCCACCGCGCTGTTGGCGGCGGTGCGCAAGGCGGAAACCCCGCTCAGGGACAGCTCGCGCGGCCTGGGCTCGCCGATGATGAGGCAGCGCAACTCTCCGGTCTCGGAATCGAAAAGCACCTGCGTGGGACGACCGCGCACGGGAAACGCCTCGATGGAATGCGCTCCGCGGACCGGATTCTTGGTCCACTCGCAGTGGGTCATGAGGCCGGTGACCCCGACCTCGGGCAGACCCCCCTGATGGACGCTGACGCGCACGTTGGACGGCATGTGCGTGCGACGGCGCACCATGCTGATGTCGGGATTCCGATCCCACTGCGCGAACCCCTCCCTCACCAGGTCGACGGCTTCCTTCATGGTGATCAGGCCGTCGATGTCTTCCGGACGCAATACCAGGATCATGTCGACTCCTCTCTCCGTTCCGGCACGAGCCCGCCGCCGGACAAGGCTTGTACCAGCGGCAGGTCTCCTTCCAAAAAGTCTACGTCTTGCAGCTCGCCCGCGGCCACCCACGCGATACGCTCGAACACCCGATTACGCGGGGTTCCGCGGTAGGCGCGCACATCGAAGAAAACCAGCTCCACGCGCGTGCCGTCGGCATAGGCGTGGGTGTGTCGAAAAACCTCGCTGGCCTGTTCCACCGTGATGTCCAGTTCCTCCTTGAGCTCCCTCCGGAGAGCCTCCCGTGCCCCCTCCCCCGACTCGATCTTGCCGCCCGGAAACTCCCACTTGTGCGGGAACGGGCCGTCGCCGCGCCGCTGGCACACGAGGAACCGGTCATCTTGGTGGAGAATTCCGGCAACGACCTTGAGCATCGCCCGCGCTCAGGCGTCGCCGCGGACCCGGTCGGCCGTCGCGCGTGATTCCTCCCGCTTGGCCGGAGGTTTCAGCTTGTGCGCGACGTTGTCCCGAATCCATTTCGCGTCCCACCATTCCAACGGCAGCACCGCCACCCCGTGGATGTAGACGCCGTAGTGCAGGTGGTCCCCGACGGCGAGCCCGGTCTCACCGGTGCGGCCGATCCTCGTGCCCTTCTTCACCGTCTGCCCGGACGCGACGGCAATGGAACTCAGATGGGAGTAGAGGCTGCACAGTCCCAAGCCGTGGTCGATGATTACGGTGTTGCCGTAGATCCCCAGCGGCCCGGCGAACACGACGGCGCCGCTGTTGGCCGCTCCCACGGGATAGCGCCGGGTGACCGCCAAGTCGTATCCCAGGTGGCGCGCCTCGTCAATCTTCTCGTCGCGGTAGTAGTAGGAGCGGCGATCGGCGAAGTTGGCCTGGACCGAGGAATTGGCGAGCTGCGCGAAACGTCCGTTCCAGAGCTTTTTCGGCGCGGAGCGCTGGCACGTTTCGCGAATCGTGTCCTCGTTTACCTGCCGCAGGTGGCGGTTCACGCTCACGAACTGTTCCCGGGCGCCGCCACCCGAGCCGCCGGTATCGCCCATCAGCGGCACGATCTTGCGCTGGATGAAGTCGTCGGACACCGGCACCCTCACCGACCGGTACTTGAGAGCCCGGGCATTGTACCTGAGCGGCGACTCCCACCTGTTGCCGGCATGGTCCTCGGCCACGACCAACGCGCGCGCCCCCACCGGGACGTCGTAGGGGTGCGAGAAGAAGGCCAGGTACTCACCGTCATCCGCGAGTGGGTTCTTGTAGGCCGGGAAGAAGTACCCCGCGACCCTGACCCCGGTTCGTTTCGTGTCGCGCGACGCCGTGTAGGTCACCAGGCCGGTGCCGCCCTGGGTGACGTACCGGTCGTTGCCGGTGATCTCCACGGTGGGAGGCTTGAAGTCCAGAGTGACCTGTTTCTCCAGGATGGTCTCGTTGCCGCGCAGGAAACGCCAGTACGAACGGTCCGCGGCGGTCACTTTCAAGACGCCGGGGCCGTCTTTCAACTTGTACGTGCCCGGATCGAGCTGCACGGGGATATCGGTGGAGTGCACGGCGGTCGAGAACTGTCGGGAGTGGATGGGGGTGGACACGCCGGCGGAGACCACGTCGATGGAGACGTGGGAGAGGCCGGTGCCGCGGTCGCCCACCTTCACCGCGAAGGCCCGGCGGCCGAGGGTCTCCCGTTCGAGATGGACGTCGATCCGTGGCGCGTACCATTCCAGTTGTCGGACCAGCAGGATGCCCCCCAGGATCACCAGCACCAGCACGGCAACGGCCCCCAGAAGGCCCATGTTTCTTCTCGGCAGGGACATCCAACCTCTTCGCCTTCGAGCCATGCCTTGAGCCACGTCAACCGGTATTTTCCGGAACAAGCCGAAGCCTCATTCCGCCAGTTCCCAGGTCGTGCCGGAGGGACCGTCCCTCAGCAGAACGCCCTTCTCCTTCAACGCGTCACGGATGCCGTCGGCCTGCCCCCAGTCCTTCACGCGTCGGGCGGCGTTGCGCTCTTCGATCATCCGCGAGATCTCGTCCTCCGACAGGTCCAGCCGCGTGAGCCCGCTCCGGCGCCGTTCTTCCAGAAAACGCTCGGGCGGCGCCTGCATGAGTCCGAGGGCTTCGGTCATGGCCCGGAGCCCGTTGCGCCTTCCGTCCAGCGCGCGCGTGTGGCCCTGGTCCAGCAGCCGGTTCACCGCCCGAAGCTCCTCGAACACCACCGCCAGGGCCCGAGGCGTGTTGAAGTCGTCGTCCATCTCGCCGCGGAAGTCGTCCAGGGGGCCGGACTCGGCCGCGCCGTCGGCAGACGGGCCGATGAGGCGCTCCGCCCGGCTCGCGGTCTCGTACAACCGCGCCACCGTGCGCTGGGCCTCGGTCAGGCCTTCCTCGGAGAACTCGATGGGGTTGCGGTAGTGGGTTGTCAGCATGTAGAGGCGCAGCGCCACGGGATCGAAGCGCTCCAGCACCTCCTTGATACTGAGGATGTTGCCCACCGACTTGGACATCTTCTCCTTGGCCAACTGGACGAAACCGTTGTGGATCCAGTAGCGCGCGAAAGGCTTGCCGGTGCCGCATTCGGATTGGGCGATCTCGTTCTCGTGGTGGGGGAAGACGAGGTCCTGTCCGCCTCCGTGAATGTCGAAGGGTTGACCCAGGTACCGCGTGCTCATGACCGAGCACTCGATGTGCCAGCCCGGCCGTCCCCTGCCCCACGGGCTGTCCCAAAAGGGCTCGCCCTTCTTGCTCGCCTTCCACAGGGCGAAGTCCATGGGATGGCGCTTGCGGTCGTCCACCTCGACACGCGCGCCCGCGGTCATCTCGTCGAGGCTCCGGCTCGACAGCCGGCCGTATTCCGGGAAGCTCTCCACCGCGAAATAGACGTCGCCGGCCACCGCATAGGCGTGACCGCGTTCCACGAGCGCGGCGATGAGCGCGATCATCCCGTCGATATGCTCCGTGGCGCGGGGCTCCACGGTCGGTTCCGCGAGGCCCAGGGCGGCCGCGTCCCGGTGGAACTCGTCGATGTAGCGCTGCGCCAGCGCCTCGGGCGCGATCCCCTCCTCGTTCGCCCGGTTGATGATCTTGTCGTCGACGTCGGTGAAGTTGCGCACGAAACGGCAGTCGAAGCCCAGGAAGCGCAGGTAGCGGTGGATGACGTCGAAGGTCAGGAGGGCGCGGGCGTGGCCGATGTGGCACTGGTCGTAGACGGTGACGCCGCACACGTACATGTTCACCGTGCCCGGCGTGAGCGGTACGAACGGCTCTTTTTTCCCGCTCATGGTGTTGGTGATGCAAAGAGCCATTTCAGGTCATCTTACGTCACGCCGGGGAATTTGCAAAATGAACCGGTCTCCGGGCACCGTTTTCCCGCCTCAGGGTTGCGGAAGTAGGCAAAAATGCTTACATCGTCACCCCATGACCAACCAAACACCCTACGAGGATTTGCGGGAGTTCATCGGCGTGCTGGAGGAGGCCGGCAAGCTCATTCGCATCACCCGGGAAGTCAACAAGGACACCGAGTTGCAGCCGCTGGTGCGCCTGCAGTTCCGCGGACTGCCCGACGAGCAGCGCAGGGCGTTCCTGTTCGAGAACGTGACGGATTCGAAGGGCCGCCGCTACGACGCCTCGGTGCTGGTGGGCGGGCTTTCGGGCTCCACCGCCATCTACAGCCTGGGCCTCCAGTGCCGGCCGGAAGAGGTGCCGGACCGGTGGATCGAGGCCATGGAGAACCCGATCCCGCCGGTAATGGTGCCCCACGGCCCGGTCCAGGAGGTGATCCACAAGGGCGGCGACCTGGCCGCCAGCGGCGGCTTCGCCCGCTTCCCCATCCCCATCTCCACACCGGGATTCGACAACGGCCCGTACATCACCGCGGGCCACTGGATCACCAAGGACCCGGAGACAGGCGCGCGCAACGTCGGCAACTACCGTGGGCTGGTGAAATCGCCGCTCCGCTGCGGCGCCAATTCGGGCACGCCTCAGGACCTGTCGGCCCACTGGGAGAAGTGCCGGCAGCGGGGCATCCCGCTGGAGGTGGCCATCGCCGTGGGCACGGTGCCGGCGGCCTCGTACACCGCCACCCAGAAAGTGCCCCCCGACATGGACGAGTTGGCCCTGGCCGGCGGCTTGGCCCGCTCCCCCGTCCAACTCGTCAAGTGCCAGACCGTGGACCTGGAGGTGCCGGCCACCTCGGAAGTGGTGTTGGAAGGCATCATCCCCACCAGCTACCTGGAAGAGGAAGGCCCCTTCGGCGAGTCCATGGGCTACGTCGACCCCCGGACCATCGGCCCGGTGATGGAACTGACCTGCGTCACGCACCGGAAGAATCCCATCTGGGTGTCCATCATCAGCCAGGTGACGCCCAGCGAGAGCTCCAAGATCAAGGCCATGGGCATGAGCACCCTGGTGCACCGCTACCTCACGGGCAAAGGCTTCGAGTCCGTGAAGGAAGTCTACATGATGGAGGAACTGGTCAACATGCGGCCCTACGTCGCCGTGCGCATGGACAAGAAGGACGACGGCGAGCCCCGGCGTGTCATGGACGCCGTATTGCAGTACGGCGACCGGGTGGGCAAGTTCATCGTGGCGGTGGACGAGGACATCAACGTCAACGACCCCGTGGCCGTGACCTGGGCCATCACGCACCGCTGCCAGCCGCACAAGGACGTGACCATCGTCCCCGACCGCCCCTTCGGCGCTACTCCCATCGGCATGGTGGTGAGCCACCCGTCGAGCCGCTACGACGGCACCGACTCGGCGCTTCTGATCGACGCTACCCGCAAGGCCGACCTGCCGCCGCTGTCGCTGCCCAAGAAGCCCTACATGGAGCGGGCGGTGGAGCTGTGGAAGGAGCTCGATTTGCCCGAACTGCAGCTCAAGGAGCCGTGGCACGGCTACCTCATGGGGCTTTGGCCCGACGAGCTGGACGAGGAAGCGCGCATGGCGGCCGAGGGCGATTACGAGAAGGTGGGCGAAAAGCTCGAGAGCACGCGCGTCAGCGTCGGCGAGGGACAGACCCTCAAGTCCATCCGGCTGGAATGGGGCAAAACGCACGCGGGGCGGTCGGTGTAAGGGAAACGCCGCGCCGATCCATCCCGGAGCACTACGGCCGGGGCGGAGACGGGCTTCCAACGCGCCCGCGAACGCAGGCCCGCAAATTCGAGGTCAACGATGAAAAGAGAAATGGTACTGAACGTCAACGGCGAGGAGCACGATGTCGAGATCGAGCCCAACCGCCTGCTGCTGGACGCGTTGCGCGAGGAGGTGGGCCTCACCGGCACCAAGGAGGGCTGCAGCATCGGCGTGTGCGGCGCGTGCAGCGTCATCGTGGACGGGCGGCTGGTGAGTGCGTGCCTGACGCTGGCCGCGGCCTGCGAAGGCAAGAAGATCGAGACCATCGAAGGGCTGGCCCGGGACGGCGAGCTGCACCCGCTCCAACGCGCCTTCGTGCAGTACGGCGGCTTCCAGTGCGGCATCTGCACGCCGGGGCAGATCATGGCCGCCAAGGCACTGCTCGACCACAATCCGAACCCGACCACCGATCAGGTGAAGGAGTGGATGTCGGCCAACCTTTGCCGCTGCACCGGCTATTACAAGATCCTGGAGTCGGTCATGGCGGTGGTGGAAGGGAGAGTGGACGAAGGCCGCCGCGACGAAGCCGTACGCCAGGCCAGGATCCAGAGCCTCTACCAGTCGGACACCTACAAGAGCGACACGTCCGACTAGCGGCCGGTCACGCGGTTTTTCGGGATAACGGCCGCCGTCCTTTTGGGGGGAACATGAGCAAGGCAGAAAACTTCGCGGTACTCGGGCAGAACGTGGACCGCTTCGAGGGCCATGACAAGGTGACCGGCAGCGCGGCTTACGTCGCCGACGTTTTCCTGCCGGGGATGCTGACGGGCCGGATCCTGAGGAGCCCCCTGCCCCATGCCCGCATCCGCAACATCGACACCAGCCGGGCGGAGAAGCTCCGCGGCGTGAAGGCCGTGGTCACCGCCGAGGACACCATCAAGAAGGGATGGGGCGTCTTCTTTCCCGACCAGTATCCCCTGTCCGTGGGCAAGGCGCGGTACGTGGGCGAGGAGGTGGCCGCGGTGGCCGCCATCGACCGCGACACCGCGGAGGAGGCGCTGGAGCTCATCGACATCGACTGGGAGGAGCTGCCCGCGGTGTTCGACGCCGCGGAGGCCATGCAGCCGGACGCGCCCCTGATCCACGAGGAGAAGGAGAACAACATCGCCCTCACCATCGACGTGGTGCGGGGCGACATCGACGCCGCCTTCAAGGACTCGGACCTGGTCATCGAGGACAGCTTCGAGAGCGTGCCCCAGTGGCACTCGGCCATCGAGACCATCGGCAGCGTCGCGGACTACTCGGCCAACGGCAAGTACACGGTCTACATGAACACCCAGACCCTGTTCATGGCGCGCATGCGCCTGGCCACGGCCCTGGGCGTGCGCGAGGCCGACGTGCGCGTCATCCAGACCGCGGTGGGCGGCGGCTTCGGCGGCAAGTCCTGCGACGACAACAACGCCATGGTGGCCGCCATCCTGGCGCGCAAGGCGCGCCGCCCGGTGAAGATCATCAACACACGGGAGGAGGAGTTCCTCGCCGGAAGCCGTCCCCGGGTGAACATGAAGGTGTGGATGCGCATGGGCTTCAAGAAGGACGGCCGCATCCGCGCCAAGCACATGCGCATCATCGCCGACAACGGCGCCTACAGCGGCAAGGCGCCGGCCATCACCGGCGTGGCGGCGCTGCGCCACGACACCTGCTACAAGTACTCCGACGTCCGCTCCGAGGCCTACCTGGTCTACACCAACAAGATTCCCACCGGCGCCTTCCGGGGCTTCGGCAACCCGTCGGCGGAGTTCTCGGTGGAGCAGATGATGGACATCGCCGCCGACGAGCTGGGCATGGACCCGTTCGAGATGGCGCGCCTCAACGCCGCCGACGAAGGCTATGTCTCGCCCCACGGCAACCGGGTCATAAGCTGCGAGCTCAAGCAGTGCATCGACCGCACCGAGCGCATGATCGGCTGGAAGGAGAAGCGCGCCGCCCGCAAGCCCAACCGCGGGCTGGGCATGGGCTGCACCGTGCACGTGAGCGGCAAGCGACACTTCGGCGACTACGACGGCAGTTCCGCCACCATCAAGATGAACGAGGACGGCAAGGCCTTCATCCTGAGCGGCGAGGGGGAGACCGGGCAGGGGCACTGGACCGCCATGTGCCAGATCGCCGCAGAGGAGCTGGGCATCCCCTTCTCCGACGTGGCCATCTCCGAGGCCGACACCGACCTCACCACCTTCTGCCTCGGCAACTACGCCAGCCGGCTCACCTACGTCGCCGGCAACGCGGTGAAGAACGCCGCCACCGCGGTCAAGGAGATCCTGTTCGACACCGCGTCCGAGATGCTGGAATGCGACCCTTCCGACCTGGTGTCGCGGGACGGCTTCATCTTCGTCAGGGGCGCCGAGCAGCGCTCCATCAGCGTGGCGGACGTGGTGCGGGGACGGCAGTTCCGGCGCGGCGGCGCGCCCGTGGTGGCATCGGGCAGCTTCGACGCCGACTCGGTCACCCAGGACGCCCTGCGCTACGGCAACGAGTCCGGCGCCTACAATTTCGGCTGCCAGGCGGCGGAGGTGGAGGTGGACCCGGACACCGGCCACGTCAAGGTGATCCAGTACGCGGTGGCATCGGACTGCGGCACGGTGATCTACCCCATCGGCGCCGAAGGCCAGGTGGAAGGCTCCATCGCCCAGGGGCTGGGCTACGCGCTCATCGAAGGCATCCGCATGGAAGAAGGCCGCCCCATCAACCCCAACTTCAGCGACTACCGGCTCGCGTCCATGCGCGACATGCCCGACCTGGTGCACGAGTTCGCCGATTCCTACGAGCCCACGGGCCCGTTCGGGGCCAAGGGCCTCGGCGAGCTGGGCATGGACCCGGTGGCGGCCATCATCAGCAACGCCATCTACGACGCCGTGGGGGTGCGCATCAAGACGCTCCCCATCACCGCGGAAAAGGTGCTGCGCGCCCTGCAGGAAAAGAAGAACGGGAGCTGAACAGATGCGAGCCAAGTTCGAATACCTTGCGCCCACGAGCCTCGACGAGGCCTGCGCGCTGCTTCACGAGCACGAGGGCGATGCCAAGCTCCTGGCGGGCGGCACCGCCCTGGTGATGTGGCTGCGCATGGGCCTGTTGAGCCCCGGGTACGTCATCGACCTGGAGAACGTGCCCGGACTCGACGGCATCAGCTACGACCCGGCCGGCGGCCTGCGCATCGGCGCCGGCGTGAAGCACCGGGACCTGGAACTGTGCCCGGAGGTTCAGGAGCACTATCCTCTGCTGCGGGAGACCTTCTACAAGGTGGCGCAGCCGCGCATCCGCCTGATGGCCACGGTGGGCGGCAACCTCAGCCACGGCGATCCCATGACCGACCCCGGCGCAAGCTTCATGGCCCTGGACGCCGAGGTGACGCTGCACAGCAGCCGCGGCGAGCGCACGCTGTCGGTGGAGGACTTCTTCGTCGACTACTACGAGACCGCGCTGGAGCCCGACGAGATCCTCACCTCCATCCACGTACCGCCGCCGGCCGGACCGGTATGGTCCCACATCAAGTTCACCCCGCGCAGCGAAGAGGACTTCGCCACCGTGGGCGTGGCCGTCACCATGACCGGCGAGGGCAGCCGTTGCGACGACGTGCGCATCGCCTTGAACTCCGTGGCCCCCACCATCTTCCGCGCCCG
Source organism: Deltaproteobacteria bacterium (assembly GCA_028818775.1). Taxonomy (NCBI): domain Bacteria; kingdom Pseudomonadati; phylum Myxococcota; class Myxococcia; species Deltaproteobacteria bacterium. The sequence goes on from JAPPNE010000084.1 coordinate 109,922, forward strand.
CGCCGCCGAGGACATGCTGCGCGGCCGAGACATCACCCCAGCGCGGCTTGAGGAAGCCGGCGCCGCGGCCGCCGACGCAGCCGACCCCATCGAGGACGTGCGCGGCTCGTCCGACTACAAGCGCGAGCTGGCGGCGGTGTTCGTGCGCCGAGCGCTGGAACAGGCGGCGGCCAAATTGGTCTGAGGACGGGGAGGATTCATGTTGCAGAGGAATGACGACCAAGTGGGTCCGAGCACACCAAGAAAATATCGAGGATCTCATTCATGGCCGTAGACGAAAACTGGGACGTCATCCTCATCGGCGCAGGGCAGAACAACTTCGCGCTGGGCACCTACCTGGGCATGGCCGGCCTTGAGACGGTCATCTGCGAGAGCCGGCTGGAGAACGGCGGGCGGCTCTTCTCCGAGGAGATCACCCTGCCCGGCTACTGGCACAACAGCCTTGCCTACTTCCAGGACAACCGCGAGGTCTCGCCGGTGTGGCGGGAGCTCGACTGGGAGAACGGCCACCACGCGGAGTTCGTGACCCCGCCGGTCATCAGCACCCTGCTGCTGCCGGGCGGCGCCTCGGTCTCCCACCACCAGGATCTGGACGGTACGCTGGCGTCGCTGGCTCACCACTCCGCCGCGGATCGCGCCGCGTGGAAGGACGCGCGCGAGAGGTTTGGCGGCATCGTCCGGGACATCGTGATCCCGTCGTACTATGCTCCGCCCGAGGCGCCGGGCGCACTGGAGGAGCGCATCGCCGCGGACCCCGCGGGAGCCGACTTCCTGCGCCTCGCGCCCATGAGCGCCGCGGAAGCGGCGGAACAGCTCTTCGAGAACGAGGCCGTGCGCACCCTGGTGCTGTCGCAGATGGCGATCCCGCGCGGCTGGGCGCTGGACTACGCGGGCGGCGGGCGCGAGGTGCTGGCTCTTATCGCCGGCGACGAGCGGCCGCAGCTTGCGCGCGGCGGCTCCCACTCCATCGCCCAAGTGCTGCAGCGCGCCTACGTGATGCACGGCGGGCAGATCCGCGCGCTGCACCACGTGGACAAGATCCTGGTGGAGAACGGCCGCGCGGTGGGCGTACGGTTGCGCGACGGGCGCGAGTGGAAGGCGCGCCGGGCGGTGGTGTCCAACGTGGACCCGTATGGCACCTTGATCGACATGGTGGGCGAAGAGCACCTGGACGGCGGTTTCTCGCAGGCCGTGCGCGCCATCGAGCCCGACGAGTTCTCCTACTTCCAGGTGCATTTCGCGCTCAAGGCGCCCTTGCGCTTCGCCGTGCACGAGGCCGCGGACGGGTTCGTGGGCCAGGCCATGAACGTCAACTACGGCCCGCGCTCCGTCGAGGACCTCCGGGCCATGTGGCGCGAGATCCGCGCCGGCGAGTTCCCGGAACACCCATGCCTGCACATCACCTGCCCCACCTGGTTTGACGCACTGCAGGCGCCGCCGGCCAAGCACACGGCGTCCGTGTTCATGCCGGTCCCCTACCAGATCAAGGGCCACCAGCCCGAGGACTGGGTCCGTCTCAAGAACGGTTTCATGGAGCAGGTGTTGTCGACGCTGCGCGAAGTCGCCACCAACCTCACCGACGACAACATCGTGATGAAGGTGCCCATGGACCCGTGCTACCTGGCGGGGCGCTGGCAAAACATGCGCCGTGGCTCGGTGTGGGTGGCCCGGAAGACGCCGGACCAGATGGGCCTGAATCGTCCCATTCCACAACTGGCGCAATACCGCACCCCCATCCAGGGCCTCTACCAGGTGGGCGCGGCCACGCATCCCGCGGACGCTGTCATCGCCGGCTCCGGCCGGGCCGCCTGGAGCGTGCTGCGCGAGGACCTGGGCCTGGGGAATTGAAGGAAGGGTAGCACGAAGGCGGGTGAACCATGGCGAAGGTAATGCACTACGATGGCGTGGTGATCGGCGCGGGCCATAACGGCATGATCTGCGCCGGCTACCTGGGCAAGTCCGGGCAGAAGATCCTCGTGGTCGAGAAGAACATGGAGGTGGGCGGCGGACTCGACTCCCACGAGGACCGCAACTACCCCGGGTTCTGGCACAACATCCACTCGGTGTTCCACCGCGGGCTGATGATGCTGCCGTGGTTCCAGGACCTGGAGATGGAACGCATGGGCATCCACTACTACAAGCCCGACCCGGGCGTGGTGCAGCACTTCCTCGACCGCACCTACCTGGGCTGGTTCGCCGACGTGGAGCGCACCATCGCCACCATCGAGCAATTTTCCCCGAAGGACGCCGCGAGCTTCCGGGATATCTGGAGCCGCTGGCAGCCGGTGGTGAAGAACATCGTGTTCCCGGAGACCTACTGCCCGCCCATCCCCATCAGCGAGAAGCGGCCGCTGCTGGAAGGACTGCCCGAGGGGCGCGAGTACCTGCGCTACTTCGACACCACGCCCGAGCAGTTCATCCTGGAGCACTTCGAGCACACCCGGGTGCGGGCCTTCATCGGCTTCCTGGCGGTAATGCGCGGCTACGAGCTGGACGCGCCCAACACCGGGTACCTGGTACCGGCCATGATCGCCTGGGGGGTCAACCCCCAGCTCTGCCGCGGCACCTCCCACGCCCTGGGCGACAACCTCGCCCACATGCTGTCGCACAACGGCGTGGACTACATCGAGGCCGTGGGCGTCGAGCGCATCCTGGTGGACGGCGGGCGCGCCACCGGCGTGGTGCTGGAGGACGGCACGGTGGTGCACGCCGGGAGCTTCGTCGCCTCCAACGTGAACCCGGTGGAGACCTTCATCAAGCTGGTGGGGGCGGAGAACCTGGACGCCGAGTTCAGCGCCAAGGCCGCGGCCTTCAAGTTCTCCAAGACCACCCCCATCTTCGCCACCAACCTCGCCCTCAACGAGCGGCCCCGCTACATCACCGAGGACGAGCATCCCGAGGTGGCCGACAGCTTCATGCACATCGTCGGGCTGGAGACCTACGAGGACCTGCGCAACCTGTTCGACGACTGCCGCACCGGCCAGCTTCCGCGCAAGCCGTTCATGAACGGCGCCACCCCGTCCCACCACGACCCGACCCAGGCGCCGCCGGGCAAGGCCACCGCGTTCATGTGGCAACTCTCCCCCTACAACCTGTGGGGCAATCCGCTCAACTGGGACAAGGTCCGGGCCGAATGGTTCGAGCGGCAGCTCGGCGTGTGGCGCCAGTACGCGCCCAACCTCACCGACGACAACATCCTGTCGCGCGACTCCACCACCCCGCTGGACATCGAGCGCCACGACCGCAACATGTACGAGGGCGACTGGATGGTGGGCGAGTATACGGGCGACCAAGCCCTGGAGAACCGCCCCTTCCCCGGCTGGGGCCACTACCGCACTCCGATCTCCGGGCTTTACCTGTGCGGCAGCTCCTGCCACCCCGGCGGCAACATCACCGGCGCGCCGGGGTACAACGCCGCCCAGACCATCGCCCGGGACCTGGGCCTGAAGCTCTGGTGGGAGCCGCTGGACCTGCGCCGGCAACTCCGGGAGATGAACGAGCGTGTGGCGGCCAGCAGCGCGGCGGGATAGGGCTGTACCATGAGCCAACTTGACGGAAAGGTCGCGATCGTAACGGGTGGCGCGCGCAACATCGGCGCGGTGTATGCCACGACGCTGGCGGCGGAAGGTGCGCGCGTGGTCGTCGCCGATGTGCTCGATGGCGCGGCGACCGCGCAGGCCATCCGCGACGCCGGCGGCGAGGCCGTGCACGTCGAGGTGGACGTCTCCCGGGAGGACGACACCCTGCGCATGGCCAGGACGGCCATGGACGCCTTCGGGCGCATCGACGTGCTGGTGAACAACGCCGCCATCTACGTGAGCATCCAGCGGCGGCCTTTCCACGAGATCTCCGCGGAGGAATGGGACCGGGTCACGGCGGTGAACATCAAGGGCGTGTTCCTGTGCGCCAAGGCCGTATTCCCGCATATGCGCGACCAGGGCGGCGGCCGCATCATCAACATCTCCTCCAACACGGTGATGGCCGGCACGCCCAACTTCCTGCACTACGTCGCGTCCAAGTCCGCGCTTATCGGCATGACCCGTTCCATGGCGCGGGAGATGGGTGCCCACGGCATCAGCGTCAACGCCATCGCCCCCGGCCTGGTGGAACACGAGGGCCAGACCGTGCCCCCGGAGCTGTCCGCCAGCCGCGTAAGCGCCCGCTCCATCCAGCGCCGGCAGACGCCCGAAGACCTCACCGGCGCCGTCCTCTACCTCGCCGCCTCCGACAGCGACTTCGTCACCGGCCAGACGCTGGTGGTGGACGGCGGCGACATCCTGTACTGAGACCGATGGCGACCTCGGCTGCACGGCGCCATACCAGCGAACCCCTGCCGTCCGGCCACGCGGCGCGCGCAAGCGGTTCCGAAACTGGCTGCCGCAACCTCGTGATCGCTCGACACGGGCCGGTCCCCGGACGAAGGCGACAAGGCCTCGCCATCGCAGGGGGCAGCCCCGCCGGCGGATGCCATCGCTGACGAACCCCCAACACGCCCATGCCCAAGAGCCTGCGCACTTTCCTCGACGACCTGCGGCGCCAGCGCCCCGGGGAACTCGTGCACGTCACCCGACCCGTGAACCCCGCGCGCCACGACGTTTCCGCCCTCATCGCCCAGTTGGCCGAGCGCAAGCAGTTCCCGGTGCTGCTCTTCGAGCGTCCGAAAGACCTTCACGGGAACACATCCGAAGTACGGCTCGCCATGAACTGCGAAGTCTCCATGGGCAAGTTCCAGACCGCCCTGGGGGTGCCGCCGGAGACCACCCGGGCGGACCTGGCCCTGGAGTGTCTGCACCGGGAAGCCAACCCCATCGCGCCCGTGGTCGTGGAACCGTCTGAAGCACCGGTCAAGGAAATCGTCCAACGAGGCCCGCAAGTGGACCTGTTCGAGTTGCCGGTGATGCGCCACCACGCCCTGGACGGCGGCCCCTACATCGATATGCCGAGCCTCGGAATCGACCGCCGCTCGGGAGTGTACAACGTCTCCTACCACCGCATGGAGGTGAAGGACCGGAACCACACCGGCTTCTACCTGTCCCTCCAGCACCTGTGGCGCATCTTCCGCGACTACGAGGACAACGGTCAGGAGTGCCCGGTGGCCGCGGTGACCGGCCACCACCCCGCATTCAACATCGGCGCCTGCTACCGCGGCCCGTTCGACGCCGACGAGCTGGACATCATCGGCGGCTACCTGCAGGAACCCCTCAGGCTGACGCCGTCCGAGACCTTCGGCGAGCGCCTGCTGGTGCCCGCCGACGCGGAGATAGTCATCGAGGGTGCACTGATTCCGGGCAAGCGCGTGGTCGAGGGACCCTTCGGCGAAGTGCACGGCTACGTGGGTCCCCAAGGCTACCGGCAGGCCGCTTTCCTGGAGGTACGCGCCGTCACCCGCCGCCGGGACGCCATCCACCAGTCCGTGATCACCCCGGACGGCGACAAGCCCTGGATGGACCTCGCGCGCGAGGGCGCCTACCTGCGCCGCTGCCGCGAAGCCGTGCCCGGCGTCACCGCGGTGTGCAAGAACGGGCGCCACGCCCTCATGAACGTGTTCATCGCCATGAAGAAGATGTCCGAGGGAGACCCGGGCCGAGCCGCCGCCGCCGCACTGAGCTTCGACCAGTGCAAGCACGTGTTCATCTTCGACGACGACATCGACGTCTACAACCCCACCGAGATCCTCTGGGCCCTCGCCACCCGCGTCCAGCCCCACCGCCAGGTGTCTCTCATCACCGACATGATGCGCGGCCCTCTGATCGACCCCTCCATGGACGAAGGCATCCGCACCTCCGCCATGATCATCGACGCCACCCGCCCCCTGGACCGCCCCTTCTCCCCCGTATCCAAGTGCCCGGACGAAGCCCTCGCACGCATCCGCGTAGAGGACTACCTCCCCGGCGACCTCCTGGACGCCATCCCCATAGACCGCACCACGTACTGGGGCTGACATCCGAAACCCCGCCCCCTCCACCCCTGGATTCCCGCTTTCGCGGGAATGACGGATCAACATTTGCCCCCGTAAGGGATGGCGGGTCAGGCCCACCAGGGGATGTTGGGTCCGCCCTCCATCCCCTGGTGGGCC